>JBBRIO010000178.1:0-9246 GCA_038220855.1 Bryobacterales bacterium
TGGCGTTATGGCACATCTGGCATTTCTGAGCCAGAACGGGGCGGACGTTCTTCTCGAAGAACTCGGCTTGATCAGCCTTCGGCACTTGGGCTATGGCTAAGGAGCCGAGGGCCACGGACAGCGTCACGATACGGGTCACGATCATCAATTCAGCTCACCTTGTCCAGTATCATTAAGTTATCTGAATTAAAGGCCCAAGTCAAAGGAGTGCTGTGCCCTCGCCCGACCACGAAAAGTTCATGCTGCTGGCGCTGGAGCAGGCTCGTCTGGCCGAGGCGGCGGGCGAAGTGCCGGTGGGTGCCGTCGTCGTCGAGCGGGGCGAAGTGCTGGCCGCAGCTCACAACTGTCCCATGGGCCGGCATGACCCGACGGCCCACGCCGAAATCCTGGCCCTCCGCGCGGCGGGGCAGATGAGAACGAATTATCGACTGGAAGGTGCCACGCTCTACGTTACCCTGGAACCCTGCGTGATGTGCGCCGGGGCCATCGTACATGCGCGGATCGGCACGCTCGTCTTCGGGGCGCGGGACCTGCGATTTGGCGGGGTCAGAAGCAAGTTTGCCCTCGCCGATAGTGACCTGTTGAACCACCAGGTCACTATCGTCGAGGGCGTTCTGGGCGGCCCCTGCACAGCGCTGCTCCAGAACTTCTTTGCTGGCCGGCGTTAACCGATCAGGCCGCTTTGGCCAAGGGGACCAGGGTGGAGAGGGACTGATGAGTCCGTTCCATCTGGACCACTTTCTTTAAGCGCAGTTCACTGACGTCTTCGGGTTTGGAACCTTGAAAATACTCGTCGAGGGGAAAGAGGGCAAATGGCTCCAACTCCCGGAAGGTGCGTCCGAGCGTGGCTTCAATCCGGTAGAGATGGTGGTAAAAGACACCCTTGTCCATCTTGAGCTTTGCGCAGCACAGTGCGTGGTCAGCCCCTAGGAGGAAGTGAATTCGGAAGATCCGAAACTCCTCTTCGGTGAGGTGCCGTTTGCTGACGAGCAAGAAGTCCGCCATGTACTCTTCGTCTTTTCGGCCCCAGCTACTCCGTCGGCCGGCACCGCCGGAATGCTCCAGGTTGACATTTGTCAGGGATTTTTCTTTCGAGGCGCATTCGCGAAAGCGCCGGTAGCAGGCGCGAAAGATTGAGCGCATCACACAAGAGCAGGGTGAGGTGCCGCCGCGTCGGCCTAAACGCAGTCCTAGCCCATGACACTGGGTGCACTGTGAGGCGGCAAGCGCGATTGTTTCTGAACGAGTCCATTCCATTTTGTACGATCTCCCGAAGGTAGCCTTCCGGTGTAATCCCAGAAGTGCTCCTTGCTTCCAATTCCTTTTCCAGAGTACGACTGGCTCGCATTCCGTCAATAAAAAGTGATTCTTACCGCGAAAATTTATTTGCGAGACGATCCCCCCATTTGCGAGTGCTTCTTTTCAATACTTTGCGGGTATTCCACAAAGAAATACCCTCACGAATTATAGGTTTATTCTGTTAGAATTGAAGGGATCAATGATCCCTATTTCTCAGAGGAATCGCCCAGCGTGAGTTTTCTGTCCTTTGCTCTGCTCCAGGAACGTCTTGTAGAAGTCCTGCGCAGCAGGGTCCGCAACGGCGAAACGACCGAGCGTGGATTGGCGAAACTGACTGGGGTGTCGCAACCGCATATGCATAATGTGCTGAAGGGGCAGCGACTTCTCTCGGGCGAATTGGCGGATTTGATATTGCAGACTTTACATTTGTCTGCGCTGGACCTGATGGAGCGGGAAGAGATGGTGGCGTTTTTGAATCGCAACGCAAACCTGGAGGCCCGGGCGGTGCCGATTCCGGTTCTGGAGGGGTTGCTGGGGCCGGGCTTGCCGCTGCCGCGTCAGGTTCCATCGCCGCTTGTCCATACGGTGCCGCACCAGCAGGCGGTTTCGGCGACGCAGCCGGTGGTGGTGCAGTTAGCCGACGACCCGGAGATGCGTTCGATCTTCGAGGCGGGCGACTACGTGTTGCTCGACCAGTCGGAGACGCTGCGGACGCACTTCCATCCTCTGAGCTTTTACGTGGTGAATACGCCGACGGGGGCGCTGGTGCGGGCGATCCGGCGGGATGCCAACGAATTGGTGCTGTTGACGAACACGGCCGATGAAGGGCCGCTGACGGGATTACCGCGTTTGGCGCTGGAAAGCGCCGATCTGCTGGGCCTGGTGTTGGCGCGGGTGGTTTGGCTCACCCGGAGGCGACGTTGGGACGACCTCTCCGCTACCGCTTAAGGACGGCTCGATAGGTATCGAGCACCTGGTGGGCGGTGTCGTACCAACTGAAGCGGCGCACCTGATCAAAGCCTCGTTCGACGAGGGTGCAGCGCAGTTGTTCGTTGAGGAGGACTTCTTTTATGCCGCGAGCGATATCGAAGACGTTTTCTGGTTTGACGATCATGGCCGCGTCGCCGACGACTTCGGGCAACGAGCTCACGCCGCTCGTGATGACTGGGGTGCCGGAGGCCATGGCTTCGAGCGGTGGAAGTCCGAAGCCTTCATAGAGAGACGGAAATACGAACGCCTCGGCGGAGCGGTAGAAGGCTTGCAGGGCTTCGGCCGGGACGAAGCCGAGAAAACGAACCAGTTTTTCGGCTCGGCTCTGGAGGACGGCGCGGCGGATATTGGGGTACTTGGACATCTCGTCGCCAATGATAATGAGCCGGAGGTCTTTATAGCGGGGGTGATTTTCGAGATCGCCCCGCAGGACGGCAAAGGCTTCGATGATGCGGGCGACATTCTTTTGCGGACGGACCGAACCGGCGTAGAGGAGATAGGGATAGTCGATTTGGTAGCGGTCGAGGGTGGCCTGGGAGTCCGGTCCGGAGCCGAATTCCGGAAAATCGCCGTCGATGGCGTTATAGATACGGCGGACGCGGGCGGCGGGGATGTTCAGGAGGTTTTGGACGTCGCGGCGGGTGGACTCGCTGACGGCGATGACGCGATCGGCGCGAATGAGGCCGCGGCGAAAGCGCATCCGATGGAGGCGGTCGTGCGCCTCATTGCCAAAGCCGTAGACGAGGCTGGAAAGGTCATGGATGGTGACGACGTAGGGCCGTTGGAGAAACCAGGGGACGGTGTTGAGGGGGATATGGACGAGGTCCGGTTGCAGTTGGCGGAGGAACCAAGGGAAGGCGATGTTGTCCCAGCGTTGGCGGTCGGATTCGTCGTAGGGAACAGCCTTAAAATTGGCTGGCAAGCTGGCGAGTTCGGCTACGTCGTCGGAGCGAGCGATGAGCCGGAACGTAAATTCGCAATCGATCTTGGCCATCGTGCGGACGAGATTTCGGATATAGGTTCCATATCCGAAATCCCGCCAGTGGCGCACATCAATGGCGATGAGGGACATCCGCGCTAGGCCCGCGCCAGGATCCACTCGTACAGGGGATGGCGGTCGGTCAACTGCCCGACTTTCGAGCGTACAGCGTGAATAGCCGGGGTAGCGCCTTCCAGACCGTGCGCGGCGACGGCATCAAGAACTTCGGTGATGAGGGCACCGACCGTGCTCATGTCGCCGGCGGTAAAGCCGCGCGTCGTGAGCGCCGGGGAGCCGACGCGAATGCCGCTCGGGTTCATGGGCGGGTTGACGTCGAAGGGGATTCCATTTTTGTTGACGGTGATGAAGGCTTCATCAAGGGCCTTTTCGGCATCCTTGCCCTTGACGCCCTTGGCGAAGACATCAATGAGCGCGAGATGGGTATCGGTGCCGCCGCTGACGACGCGATATCCGCCCTGGGCGACGGAGGCAGCCATGGCTTTCGCGTTTTCGAGCACTTGGCGCTGGTAATCGACAAAAGAAGGTTTCAAGGCTTCGAGGAAGCAGGTGGCCTTGGCGGCGATGACGTGAACGAGGGGGCCGCCCTGTTGGCCCGGGAAGACGCAACGGTCGATGGCGGCGGCGTGCTTGCTGCGACAGAGGATAAGGCCGCTGCGGGGTCCGCGCAGGGTCTTGTGGGTGGTGGTGGTGACGACGTCGGCATGCAGCACCGGATTGGGGTACAAGCCAGCCGCGACGAGCCCGGAGAAGTGGGCCATGTCGACGAGGAAGAGGGCACCGACGGAGTCAGCGATTTCGCGGAACCTGGCAAAATCGATGATGCGCGGGTAGGCGCTGGCACCAGCGATGATCATCTTGGGCTTGTGCTCTTCGGCCAAGCGGGCGACTTGATCGTAATCAATTAGTTCGTCTTCCTGCTTCACGCCGTAGCTGACAACGTTATAGAGTTTGCCGGAGAAGTTGAGTTTGTGGCCATGGGTCAAGTGGCCGCCATGGGCGAGGTCCATGCCGAGAATGGTGTCGCCGACGTTGAGCAACGCCATGTAGGCGGCGGCATTGGCCTGGGAACCGGCGTGGGGCTGGACGTTGGCGTGTTCGGCGTGAAAGAGTTCTTTGGCTCGGTCGCGGGCCAAATTTTCGACGACGTCGGCGTATTCGCAACCGCCGTAGTAGCGTTTGCCGGGGTAGCCTTCGGCGTACTTGTTCGTGAAAACGCTGCCGACACCTTCGAGGATGGCCTCGGAGACGAAGTTTTCGCTGGCGATCAATTCGAGGCGGCTATTCTGCCGTTCGGCTTCGTTTTGAATCGCTTGATAGACAAGAGGATCGACTTCGGCCAGCGATCGGTTCATAGAGTTACTCATTCCGTTATTCCGTTTGCTCCAATAACCTGATTTTTTCAATACGCCGGGCGTGGCGCCCGCCCTCGAAGCCGGTGGAGAGAAAGACTTCTAGAAGTTCTTCAGCCAAGGCGGGGGCGGTGTAGTTGGCCCCGATGGCGAGGACGTTGGCGTCGTTATGGCGACGCACGTAGGACACTTCATCTGGATTCGTACCGAGGGCGGCGCGGATTCCTTTAATTTTGTTGGCGGCGATGGACATGCCGACTCCGCTCGAGCAGACGAGCACGCCTTTTTCGAATTCGCCATCGCGCACCGCGTGGCCGACGGCGGCGGCGTAGTCGGGATAGTCGGTGGACTCGGTGGAGTTCGTTCCGAAATCCTTCACGTCGTGCCCTTCGGCACGGAGCTTATCGCGGAGCAGTTCCTTCAGAACGAAACCCGCGTGGTCAGAGCCGATAGCAATCTTCATAACCGCTTAAACCTAAGTTTAGCATGCTAAAATCGGATACTTCCCTATGTTTTGGAGCCAATTGTACGTCCCTACTCTGCGGGAAATCCCCGCTGAGGCCGAAGTAGTCAGCCATCAACTTTTGTTGCGCGCGGGTTATGTTCGCCAACTTGCGGCGGGCATCTACAGCTACCTGCCGCTGGCGCAGCGCAGTTTGTTGAAGATTCAGCAGATTATCCGTGAAGAGATGGACGCGATCGGCGGCCAGGAGATGCTGCTGCCGGCGTTGAATCCGGCGGAAGTGTGGAAAGAATCGGGCCGCTGGGACGTCATGGGCGACAACATGTTCCGGCTGAAGGACCGGTTCGGGCGTGAGCTGTGTTTGGGAATGACGCACGAAGAGGTGATGACTTCGCTCGCGCGGGGCGAGGTGCAGAGCTACAAGCAACTGCCGCAGATCTGGTACCAGATTCAGACGAAATTCCGCGACGAGCCGCGGCCGAAATCCGGGCTGCTGCGCGTGCGCCAGTTCCTGATGAAAGACAGCTATTCCTTTGACTTGCTGCCGGCGGGGCTGGACGTTTCTTACGAGAAGCATCGGGTGGCGTACAGCAAGATTTTTGAACGCTGTGGGTTGAAGTTTATCGCTGTCGAGGCCCATTCGGGGGCGATGGGCGGAAGCCAATCGCATGAGTTCATGGTGGAATCGAACGCGGGCGAAGATCTGGTCGTAGTGTGCGAATCGGCTGGCTACGGGGCGAACCTGGAAAAGGCTGTCTCGCGTCCGGTGGCTCCGGCGGCGGCGGACGATGAGACCGCGCTGGACCCGGAAGAGTTTTCGACTCCAAACCAGAAGACGATTGCGGAATTGGTAGCGTTCACGGGCGTGGCGGCGACGGGTTTGATCAAGTCCGTGGTTTACGTCGGGGACGAGAAGCCGTACCTGTGTTTGTTGCGCGGCGATCACCAGCTGAGCGAGACCAAGTTCAGTTCGGCGACCGGGGCGGTGGAAGTGCGACCGGCGCATCCGGCGGAGATTCAAGACTGGTTCGGCGCGGCGCCGGGCTCGCTGGGTCCGGTGGGCGTAAAGAACATGCCGATTCTGGCCGACCAGGCGCTGGAAGACCGGCGGAACCTGATTACGGGTGCGAATAAGGACGACTTCCATCTGCGGAACGTCACGCCCGGGGAAGACTTTACGGCGGTGTTCCATGATCTGCGGCAGGTGGCCGAAGGGGATACCCATATCGAGACCGGGGCTCCACTGAAGATCGTGAAGACGGTGGAGATCGGCCACATCTTCAAGCTCGGCTACAAGTACTCGGAAGCGATGGGGCTGAAGGTTTCCGACCAGGACGGCAAGGAAGTGACGGTGATTATGGGCAGCTACGGGATCGGCGTGGAACGCATTCTGTGCGCGGCGATCGAACTGTTCCATGATGAAAGCGGGATGTCGATGCCGGCGTCGATTGCTCCGTTCCAAGTGGTGATTACGCCGGTGAACTACACGTATCCGGACATGAAGGGCGCCGCCGACCAGCTTTACAAAGAGTGCAAGGCGCTGGGGCTGGACGTGTTGCTGGATGACCGCGATGAGCGGCCGGGCGTGAAGTTCAAAGACGCCGAACTGATCGGGATTCCGTACCGGATTACGGTGGGCAAGAAGCTGCCGAACGGCATTGTCGAAGTAGTGACGCGGCGCGACCGGAAGGCGGCGGACGTTCCGGTGGCGGACGCGGCGGCGCATGTGGCCCGGCTGATCCGCGGGTAATAGGGATGCTGCGCGATCAGTACCCGGCGCTCGCTCGGTACACCTATCTCAATACGGCTACGTACGCGGCGTTGTCTCTTCGGAGCCGCGCCGCGATGGTGGCTCATCTGGACCGGCGAGACGAGTTGGCGTGCAGCGACTTTTTGAGTTGGTTCGAGGATATGGATCGGCTGCGGGGGAAACTGGGGCGGCTGGTGGGGGCGCAGGGGTCGGACATCGCGTTTGTCAGTTCGGCTTCGGCGGCGATTTCGCAACTATTGAACGGGCTGAGTTGGGAGCCGGGCGATGAGATTGTCACGCTGGAAAACGAATTTCCGAATCAGCTTTACTTCCCGGCGCTGCTGGCGGGCCGGGGAGTGAAGTTCATTGAGTCTTCGTGGGAGCGGCTGCAGGAGAATATTTCGGCGCGGACGCGTTTGATTGCGGTGAGCCAAGTTAGTTATTCGACGGGGTTTCGGCCTCCGCTGGAGACGCTCGACCGGCAGAACGCGCTGCTATACGTGGACGCGACGCAATGCCTGGGGGCGCTGACGTTTGACTGGGCGGCAATCCGGCCGGACATGCTGGCCGTGAATGGCTACAAGTGGATGCTGGCTCCGAACGGGGCGGCGTTCTTTGCGATTACTCCCGAGTTGCGGACGAGATTAGCGCCGCAGGTGGTGGGATGGCGTTCGCACTTCGATTGGCGGAACGTGAACAACTTGCATGCCGGCGCGCCGGTTTTTACAGAGGCCGCCGAGCGGTACGAAGGGGGGATGGTCGACTTCCCGAGTTTGTATGCGCTGGAGGCGGCAGTGGATACGTTGTTCGAACTGGGTCCGCAAGCGGTGGAGACCTACGTGAGGAATCTGACCGAAACGTTGCGGGGGGCGATCCGGGGGATTCCGGGGACAAGCCTTTACAGCGACGAGTTCCCGGCGACGGCACCGAGCCCGATTACGAGCGTCCATTTCGCGGACCACGATGCGGCGGCGCTATCGGGGCGGCTGAAGACCGAGCACCGGATCCTGACTTCGGCGCGCTGCGGCCGACTGCGCTTATCGCTGCATTTCTACAACGATGAGAACGATATCGACCGCTTGTTGAGCGTGCTATAGACCGTAGGCGGTGATCGCGTTTTTCGACAGGATCTGTTCCTGCTCGGCGGGCGAATAGCGTTTGATCGTGTCTTTGACGAGTTCGACCCAGGTCTTATACTGACCGGCGACGAGCATGACGGGCCAATCGGAACCGAACATGAGGCGCTTGGGGCCGAAGGCCTGGAGGGCGGTATCGAGGTAGGGCGCGAGGTCGGCGGAGGTCCACTTTTTGTGGTCGGCTTCGGTGATCATACCGGAGATTTTGCAGTAGACGTTGGGCCGTTTGCCGAGGGCGATCATGTCCTCACGCCAAGGGGAGAGGATCCGCTCTTTGATCTTCGGCTTGGCGACGTGATCGACGATGAACATCTGATTCGGGTGCTGGTCGACGAACTTGATGGAGGGCTTGAGGTGGCGTTCGAAGATCAGGATGTCGTAGCGGAGCTTGTACTTCAGGAGCTTCTTAATGCCGGCGTTGAAGTCGGGGCGCAGGATGTAGTTGTCGTCGGGTTCGCCCTGGATGACGTGGCGGACGCCCTTGAATTTCTTTTGGCTGGAGAGGCGTTCGAGATGCTTCTCAACATCCTTTTCGGTGAGGGGTACCCAGCCAACGACGCCGCGGAGGAAGTCGTGTTTTTCGGCCATCGAGAGGAGCCAGTCGGACTCTTCGACGATGGTGCGGGCTTGGACGGAGACGGCACCGGAGACGCCGGCCTCGTCCATCGTCTTCTTCAGATCGGCCGGGAGGAAATCGCGGCGGATCGACTTCATCTCGTCGCTGATCCAGCCGTACTCAGCGGTTGAGTACTTCCAAAAATGGTGATGGGTATCGATGATTGTCATGAGGCTTGTGCTTGGGCGGCGGCGCGTTTCTTCTCTGCTTCGCGCTCGGCCAGAATGCGCTTCCAGTCTTCGAGAATGACCGCCGTGGCGGTGGAGCCGAACCGGTCGCACCCTGCATTGTATACCGCAAAGGCTTGGTCCAAAGTCCGAACGCCGCCAGAGGCCTTCATCTTGACGCGATCTTTCAGGATCGACTTCATGAGGGCGAGGTCGGGAAGAGTGTGGCCGGTGGGGCCAAAGCAGGTGGAGGTTTCGGCGTAATCGACTTCGCAGCGTTTGCAGATGCGGCAGAGGATGACTTTCAGATCTTCTGCCAGATAGCCGTTTTCGAAGATGACTTTGCAGAGGGCTCCGGCTTGGTGACAGCTTTCGCTCATCTGCAGGATTTCGGTTTCGATGTGTTGGAACTGGCGGGAGATCATTTTGCCGGGGCTCGTGACGATGGCGATTTCCTTGGCTCCTCGGCGAAGAAG
>JBBRIO010000179.1:0-9231 GCA_038220855.1 Bryobacterales bacterium
GGGCCCTTGCCGTCGATCGGAGCGCCGTTGGCATCCACCACCCGGCCAATCAATGCATCGCCCACCGGCACCGACATAATCCGGCCCGTCCGGCGAACTTCGGTACCCTCGCTGATGTGCTGGAATTCGCCCATCAGCACCGCGCCGACGTTGTCCTCTTCGAGGTTCAACGCAATGCCGGTAACGCCGCCCGGGAACTCAATGAGTTCGCCAGCCATTACCAACTCCAGTCCGTGGATACGCGCAATCCCGTCGCCGACCGAAATAACGGTCCCGGTCTCGGTTACGCTTACCACCTTGTCGTAATTTTCAATCTCGTCGCGTAAAACGCGCGCGATCTCATCTGCCCGAATTTGAGCCATAGTTTCCGTGAGAGAGCTTAAACCTTATGTCCGTACCAGACGGGCGCGCAGCGAATCCAGTTGACCGCGCACCGACCCGTCATAAACCCGCGACCCCACCCGAGCGGTCACCCCGCCGAGCAAAGTCTCATCCACCGTATACTGGCCTAACACCCGCTTGCCAGTCATCTTTGCCAAAGCCGCTTGCACCATCGCCTGTTGATCGGCGTCCAGCGGACGGGCCGAAGTGATTTGCGCCCGGGCGATCCCCATGCGTTCATCCAACTGCGATTCAATCGACGACACGACTTCCGGCAGCATTGCGATCCGCCGATGGTCGATCAAAACAAACAAAAAATTCTTGATCAGCCCAGAAAGCGAAACCATCGGAGCCAAGCGCTCAACAACAGCTTTTTTCTTTGCGGCCCCAACCGCCGGGGAGTTCAACACATTACGGAGTTCTAACGAATCCTGCTGCATCGACTGAAAAACTCGCAACTGAGCCAACGCCAAATCGGGCGTCAACACGGGCGACTCGCCCATCAAGATGTCCACCAAGGCGCGAGCGTAACGGGAAGCAACGGCGAGTGACATAGGGCTAGTTGTTCAGTCCTTTCAAAAATCCGCCGATCAAACCGGCATCCACTGGCGCATTGATCCGCGCCCGCAATTGGCCTTCCGCCGTTTCCAGGGCCAACAGCGCCGCGTAACGCCGCAGCTCCGCCTGCGCCGCTTTCGTCGCGGCTGCGATCTCAGTATCCGTATGCTGCCGCATCTTGGCGATGGCGTCCCCGCCCTCTTTCCGCACCCGGGCTTCCTCGGTCACCATCTCCGCCGCCGCATTCGAACGGATCGAAGCAATCTCGCCTTCCAAGTTCTTCAGCCGGCCTTCGATCGCCGTCACTTTCGCTTCGGACTCTTTCTGCATCGTCGCTGCATCAGCCAAGCCCTTTTGGATCTCAGCCGTACGCCCCGCGAAAAACGGAGGTAACATCTTGCTCGCCAAATAACCCAAGCCCATCACGAGCAACGCAAAGTTCGCCCATTTCCAGGGCAACATCGCATCGTGGTCGGAATGCTCAGTTCCCGCCTTGTGCTCTTCGGCCGGGGCGTGCTCTTGAGCAAACACCAAAATGGCCGAAATCCCCAACCCCAATAGCAAAGGGCGCATTATGCGGTCCTCCGCAAAATGCTCGTCGTAATCGTTTCCGCCAGCGACTCGGTCTCCGCCAGCAGACCCTGCCGTGCGGCGGCAACTTCGGTCGCGACCACAACCTTCGCCTCGGCCAATTTCGTCTCCGCAGCCTTCTTCTCATCGGCAAACCGCGCCGTGATCTCCGCCGCCAAAGCCTTCCGCTTCTCTTCGTTCACTTTATAGATTTCAGTACGAGCGTGCCGGATGGCGCCTTCGTACTCGGCGGCCTTCTGCTCGGCCCTTGCGACCGATTCAGCTGCTTTCTTGCGCGCTCCGACCGTCGCGTCAAACCGATCCCGCAGCACTTTCTCAATCGGCTTGAAGAACGTGCTCTTCAAATAAAAATGCAGCAGCAGGACCAGAAAAAAGGTCGGCAGCCCGCGAAGAATTATGTTGTAAAGCGCGTCTAACGTGGCGTCCATGCGAGAGGGTGACATACAAGGGTAACAAAAATCTTGGTCCGTTTGTGAACTCTGGATTCTTGTTTAACGAGAAACCGTACGCGTTCTCCGGTCAGGAGACGAGATCTTTGATCACCACGCCCTCGACATCGGTCAACCGGAAGTCCCGCCCCCCGTATCGATACGTCAGTTTCGTATGATCCAGGCCCAACTGGTGCAGCATCGTCGCCTGCAAATCGTGCGGGTGCACCGGCTTATCGACCGCTTTGAAGCCGAAGTCGTCCGTCGCCCCGTAAACCGTTCCGCCCTTGAACCCGCCCCCGGCCACAATCATCGAATACCCGTGATTGTTGTGGTCCCGCCCGTTCTGCACGTTGACGAGTCCACTGACTTCCATGGAGGGAGTCCTCCCGAACTCGCCGCCCACCAGCACGATCGTGTCCTTCAACATATCCCGCGCCTTCAAGTCTTCCATCAAGGAACCGATCGCCGGATCGGCCTCATTGGCCAGCTTCCGGTGAATTGTGATGTCGTCATGGTTGTCCCAAGGCTGGCCGTTGCCGTGATAGATCTGCACCATCCGCACGCCCTTTTCGGCCAACCGCAGCGCCGTCAGGCAGCCCCGCCCGATGGCCGTGTCGCCGTACCGCGCTCGCACCGCCTCGGGCTCCTTCGTGATGTCGAACACCTCCGGCGCCTCGCTCTGCATCCGATACGCCACCTCCATCGACGCAACGCCGGTCTCAAACCGCGGGTCGTGGATCTGATTCAACTTGCCGAGAAGGTCCATCTGCCGCCGCTGCTCGACGGGCCCCCGCTGCGGCGTGATAAACGGAATCAGCTTCCGCACGTCTTTCTCTTTCGTCTCAATGTGCACGCCCTGATGCACCGCCGGCAGAAACGCCGACGTCCATAGCTGCGCCCCAATCACCGGCACCCCCGGGCACAACACGACAAAACTCGGCAGGTTGTTGTTCATCGATCCCAGGCCGTAGGACAGCCACGAACCCATCGACGGCCGACCCGGCAGCGGGACCCCACAGTTCATAATCAGCAGCGATGGCTCATGGTTCGGCCGTTCCGTATGCATCGACCGGATAACGCAAAAATCATCGATGTGCGCCCCCAACTTCGGGAAGATTTCGCTAATCTCGGTGTCGGAACGTCCATACCGCTTGAACTGGAACGGCGAGCCCAGCAACGCCCCGGTCTTGCGCTCCGTCTTCAGGTTCGCGCCCGAAGGCATCGGCTTGCCATGATATTTCTGCAACAGCGGCTTCGGGTCGAAGGTGTCCACCTGCGAAGGCCCGCCGTTCAGAAACACGAAGATCACGCGTTTGGCTTTCGGCGCAAAGTGCGGCTGCGGCACAGTAGCAGCAAGGCCGCAACCGCCAAAGCCGATCGACAACGTACTGAGAAGTTCACGACGGGTCATAGGGATTACTCGATGTAGAGGAATTCGTTGGAACTCAGCAGGACCTGAACGTACTCGGCCCAGGCGTTCCCCTGCGCCAGATACTCCCGGGCCAATTGCGCCTCGGCCTTCTCCGGTGCCCGGGCAAAAATCCGGCGGTACGCCTCCGCCGGGTCCGGCCCCGCAATCGCCGCGGAGGCGTTCATCATCAGAGGGCTATTCAGCAGGAACAACCGCTGCAGCGGCACGTTCGTCTCAATCCGCCGTTCGCTCGTATTGTTCGGATTCGGAAAATCGAACAAGCTCAACATCGTGTCCGTCCGCCGCCGGCTGATGAAGCCATAGACGGTCCGACGCGTGTTGGTCGCCTCATCCAACTTCACCGCTTTCCCACCCGCCTTCAAATCGAGTTGGCCGGAAACCGCCAACACCGAATCCCGTATCTCCTCGGCATCCAGCCGACGCTTCGGGTAGTGCCAGAACAGCCGATTCTCAGCATCGACCTTCTCGCTGGCGGCCACCGGCGTCGCGGTCATCTGATAGACATTCGACAGAAGAATCTCCCGGTGCAGCGCCTTGATGCTCCAGTTGCCATCCATGAACCGAGCCGCCAAATAGTCGAGCAACTCAGGGCTCGACGGCCGTTCCCCTAGAATTCCGAAGTTCGAAGCCGTTCTAACGATCCCCTCGCCGAAATGGCCTTGCCAGATCCGGTTCGCCATCACCCGGGCCGTCAGCGGGTTGGCTTTGCTCGCAATTCGCTCAGCGAGTTCGAGCCGCCCAGAACCCTTCGAAAACAGCTCGGGCTGCTCCGGCTTCGACAGGATCGCCAGCCAACCCCGCGGTGCCTCTTCGCCCAGAGTCGCCCGATTCCCGCGCAGGTGAACCTTCTCATTGCGCGGCTTTTCCGCATCCGTCAGCGCATGCAGAAACGGATACCTCTCCGGCAGCGCCTTCTCGGTCGCCACGATGATCTGCCGCAGAAAATCGAGATGCTCGTGATACGGCCCCTGCAGCCAGCGGTCCACTTTGCCATCGCCATAGAAGAAGACGCCCTTTGCCCCGAAGAAGTCCCGATAGAGGTAAAACTCGTCTTTGGACAGCGAAACCAAGTCCGCCCCCGCCAAGTCCCCGCGCTTGTTCGAACCGCCCAGCCGAATTAGATTCTTCTCATCCACCGCCCGTTTCTCGCGCAAAACGGCCAGCAGCACATTCCGAAACTGCGCCGGGTCATCCGTCTTCACCTGGATCGCTTCCCTATCGGGCCGCGCAAGATAGGCCCGGAATCGTTCCACCGTCTCGCCGTCCAGCCCGTCCAACTTGCCCTTGCCGATAGCCGCCAGCATGTACCGATCGGCCTTAGCGGCCAGCAGATCCATCACCTGCTCGGACTGTTTCTTCACAAACTCGTCGCGGTCGTCCTTGGCCCGCTTCATGGCCTTCTCGGCGGTCTCGTATTTAGCCACCGTCGCCGGGTCAGCCAGCGGATACTCTTTATACTTCGAGCTGTTGAAGATGCCCAGAATGGAGTAGTAGTCTTTGGTTGGAATCGGATCAAACTTATGATCATGGCACTGCGCGCAAGCCACCGTCAGGCCCAGAAAGCCGCGGGTGGTCACGTCGACGCGATCGTCTTGAAACTCCGGATTCAACCCATAGAGGCCCAAGCCCGGCAACAGCGCGGGATCGTTCAAATGGTCCGCCGCCAACTGCGCCTTCACAAACACGTCGTACGGAATGTCCTTGTTGAACGCCTCGATCACCCAGTCGCGGTACCGAAACGCATTCGGCTGGGGCTCATCCATCGTCGAGTTCAACTTGTCGTCGGAGTAGCGCGCGACGTCGAGCCAAATCCTACCCCAGCGCTCGCCGTAACGCGGACTCGCCAGTAGCCGGTCGATCACCTTCGCCCAAGCCTGCGGGGACTTGTCGTTCACGAACGCCTCGGCCTCTTCAAACGTGGGCGGCAGCCCCGTCAAGTCCAGGGTCGCCCGCCGGAGAATCGTTCGCCGCGAGGCAGGGCCCGCTGGGGTAATCCCCTTCGCCTTCCAAGCCGCCTGCAGCACCGAATCGATTGACCCGCTGGCCTTCCGCACCGGCTGAAACGCCCAGTAAGCCCGCTGTTCAGGCCGAATCAGGTAGTCCTTCGATTTCGCTACGGCCGGGGCTTCCGGCCACACCGCGCCATCGCGGATCCAGGTTTCGAGCGCCGCTATTTGATCCTTTGAAAGTTTGCCGCCAGCGGGCGGCATCTGCCCGGCACGAACCCGCGCCAGCAGCAGACTCTCTTCCGGTTTGCCGGGCTTGACGACCTTCCCGAGCGACGCTTGCGACACCATTTCCAGACCGCCCAATTTGGTTTGGGTATGGCAGGAAAAACATCGCTCGGCCAGCAGCGGACGAACTTTCGTTTCGAAGAACTCAGCGCCCGTCTCCGCCGCCTGGAGCGGCAAGCAAAGCAGGGCTAGATACCGGATCATGTGGTCACTATATCATTACGGTTTTTGCAGTTCTTTTAATCGCCCGCGGGAGACTGGCTCGCCGGCGGGCGCCCTCTGCCCGGAACGAACCCGCGCCAGCGACAGAATGTCTTCCGGCTTGCCGGCCTTGACGACCTTCGCCAGCGACGCTTGCGTCACCATTTCGAGGCCGCCCAACTGCGCCCGCGGGAGACCGGCTGAAACCCCCGGTAAGCCAACTGTTCGGACCAAATCAGGTAGCCCTTCGACTTCGCTACGGCCGGGGCTGCCGGCCAACCGCGCCGTCGCGGATCCAGGTTTCGAGAGCTGCAATTTGAACCTCCAAAAGCTTGCCGCCCGCGGGCGGCACCTGCCCGGAACGAACCCGCGTCTTCCGGCTTGCCGGTGCCCGTTGCCGCCGCCTGGAGCGGCAAGCAAAGCACGGCTACGTTCCGGATCATCCCGTCACTACATGATTAAGGTTTTTGTAACTCTTTCAGCGCCCGCGGGTCGTCCATTTTGGGGCCGGGCTTCGGATCCATTGGCTCGCGCGCCTTACTGGGGTCGAACAGCTCGGGGCGAACCGACAGCAGCTTGTACGGAGCGAAGTCGGGGTTGGCGCTGGAGAAGCAGTCCGAGAGATCGGCCGCCGTCGCGTCGTACAGGTTTAGGGGCGGCATTCCCAACAGCCGGAATGCCGTCTTCAGCATCCCCGGGAAGCTCGAATTCACCTTTGAAACATAGTTCTTCTTGGCATAGGGGCTGGCGACCATCATCACCGTCCGATGCGAATCGACGTGGTCCACTCCGCCCTGGGAATCGTCTTCGGTGATCAATACCGCCATCTGCTTCCACCAGGGGCTCTTCGACAGAAACTCCATGATCCGGCCCAGCGCAATGTCGTTGTCCGCCATATAGGACGCCGGATACGGGTAGCCGTCCTCAGGGCCCGGCGTGGCGCCATGGTCGTTCGGCAGATGGATGAAAACGAACCGGGGGAACTCCTCGTGGCCTTCAATATAAAGGCGCTCGATTTCGTTGATGAACTGGGTGGCCCGGAACTGGTCCGGGATGTTGGTGTTGTAGTTGGGATAGTCGCGGGACGTGTTTCGATAGAGCGGGTCGGGCATGGGAACGTTGGTAAGATACCGGGCTCCTGTTGGCTTCAGCCCCTCGCCTTCGTCCGCCCCGGCGAGTTCAAACCCTTCGCCGAAGTTCCGGAACTTGATGTTGTGGCGTTCGAGATGGTGCCAGATCGCCCCGGCCTCCAACTGCTCTTCCGGATGAACGCTGGAATTGGAACCTGCGAACAAGAAGCGGCCCGGCGCCGCCGTGGGGAAGCGGAAATCCTTCTGCCCGCCGTAAGCCGCCATCAGCGTCGATTCGGTCCAGGCGTTCGGATAGGAACCCACCACCCAATGATGGCCATCGACGGAGACTTCCGAGTCGGCATAGAAATTGTCGGAAAACGCGTAGCGGTCGACGAGCGAACGATGGTTCGGACTGACGGCGATGTTGCGTAACGGAGCCCGGTTTTGCAACGAGCCGCGCTCGTTCTGCACGATCGCATATTGCCCGTAGCGAGCTAGGTCCCAAGCCGAATTCACGGCTCCGTTGGAGGCCGTCACCACGTCGCCGAACACCTCGTCAAACGTTCGGTTCTCCTTTACGATCACGACGACGTAGCGGATCTCTTTGGGCAGCGCCGGGGCTTCGTCTTTTTGCGGAACGAACCCATTTAACTCCATGGCCTTGGCCGTATGTTTGGCGAACTCGTCCGCCGCCGGGAAGGGATATATAGAAACCGTTCCACGTCGCATCTCGGCTTGAAAACTGCGGTCAAACGCCTTCATCATCGACGCGTTCGGCCCAGTGCCGTGCCCCTTGGCGTTACCGACGTGGACCACGCTATCCTGTACCACCACCCGCGTCGGGAACCACCCGGCCGGCAGATGCGCCACCACTTTGTGCTGCTTCAGGTCGATTACGCCGACCGCGTTGATGCCCGCCTCGGCGACCAACAGATGCTGGCCATGGACCGCCATCCCGGTTGGCAAAACGCCGCGGAGGGACTCTAAGCCCGGAATGCGGATTTCGATCTCGCGCTCCACCGTCAAGGACTTTGCGTTGATCACAGTGATCGAGTCGTTGTGTCCGTTGGCGACGTAAACGTGGTCCCCGTGCGCGAGCACTCCGCTGGGGCTGGAGCCCCCGAGGATCCCGGCTCCAAACGGCTTGCCCGTAGGGAGGAACGCGAGCACCTTCGGTTCGGCCGGCTGCGACAGATCGACAACGGTGACGCTGTTCGACTCCTTCACGTTCGGACTGCCTAAGCCGGGCACGGCCACCGGCACCCCGGAGGCATTTGTCCGCGTCGTCCCCGCGGCCGATTCAGGGCTGGGAAAGCCGAAGGCCGGGAACGGCAGCCCGGTGGTCCGTGCCTGTTTGGCGTCGGCTCCCGGGACGGTGCTGTACTCAAACATGCCGATATTGGTGACGTAGCCCCGGCGACCATCCGCCGAAAGGGCGATCGCAAATGGCAGGCGCCCGGTACGGAACGAAGCCAACTTGCGCTTCCTCTTCGTGTCGAAGATCACGACGCGGAAATTGGCTTGGTCGACGACGTAGAGCAGGCCGCGCTTGAGGTCCAGGGCCAGGTCGCCCGAGTACGAGTCCTTGAATCCGTCGCCATTCAAGTCGAAGATCTGCTTCTGCTTCCCGCTGCCGATGTCCACGAGGCGGACACGGCCCGAGTTGCCCTCGCTGGCCCAGATCTCATTGTTGTTCTCAAACGCCAGGCCCATGAAGACGCTGCGGAACTCGTCGTCATCATCGTCGGCCGGTTTCGGACGGCTGCCCAGCGCTTCAATCGTCTTGGGCCGCCACGTTCCGGCGCTCTGTTCCAAGGCGGTGAGCGAGTACCGGTTCGGTCCGCCGTCGGAGGACACGATATGTTTGCCGTCGGGCGACACGGCCAGCCCCCAGATGCCTGGTCCGGTTTGAAACTGGCGGCCTAAGGGAGCCAGCATTCTGCCTCCCGGCAGAATGGTCTCGCCGCCAGGGCGGCGGACGGCGGTACGGTTGCCGGCGGGCGTCCGATAGTCGGCCCCAAAGAGAGCGAAGGTGGTGAGGAGGGCGAGGGCGGCACGCATTTCGGTATTCTCAATTATTACCGTGCTTACCCAACCGACGCCAGACCAGAAAACAAAGCTTTACGTCCTTGAGACCTACGTCCTCCACCAGGGAGGTCAAATGGCGGCGCTTCATGCTTGGATTCAGGAGACTTGGCTGCCGGCGCACGACGGCCCGGCCATTGTTTTGGACGCGGTGATCGCGGCACAAATGCCCCAGGTGGCCACGCTGCGCGGCTATGCGTCTTTAGAAGACTGGGCGAACACTCGGCTGACTCCGCCCGGGAGCG
>JBBRIO010000180.1:0-9190 GCA_038220855.1 Bryobacterales bacterium
ATTGTTAAAACACAACCTTCAGCATAAGCTGGAACTGCCGCGCTTCACCGGCCGTGAGGATGCGGCCGAACAAGGCGTTGCCGAGGTTGTTGATCGGCACGTCGTAGTTCGCTCGGTTGAGGGCGTTAAAGGATTCGGCACGGAACTGAGCCGTGAAGCGCTCGGTGAGGCGGAAGTTCTTTTGCAGGGAGATGTTGACGTCGGCGAAGTTCGGTGCTCGCTCGGTGTTTCGGCCGAGCGAACCAGTTTGGCCGGCGGCCGGTACAACCTGGGCGGCGGTGGTTCCCGGGGTGAGACTGAACCACTGGCTGCCGTTGGGGGTCCGGTTGATGGTGCCCGGAATATTGTTGACCCGGTTATTCAGGGTGCCGAAGGCGTTGTTGGAGTTTGCGAGCAGAGAGAAGGCTGTTCCGCTGCGGGCGAAGAGGAGCCCCGTGAGTTGCCAGCCGCCAAGCCACCGGTTTCTTTCAAAAAAGGGCAGGTCGTAGACGGAATAGAAGTTCAGCAGGTGGGGCTGGTTGAAGTCGGAGACGGCGCGGTCCAGGCGGAGGTTGCGGTCGTCGATGGGAATGAGCGCGGTGTCGGTTGCATTGTCGATCGCCTTCGAAAAGGTGTAGCTTGTGCGGAGGGTGAGGCGGCGCTGGACCTTCATGTTGAGCGAAGTTTGGAAAGCGTGGTAGGTGGAGCTGACGCCGGCATTCAGATAGGTCACCACGCCCTCGGAGGGGTTCGGCCGGAGGTTCGGTTGTAGGTTCTCGCCGCCGTTGGGCCGCGTCGTGCGGGGGAGTTTCAGACCGCGGTTGCCGACGTAGGCGACACTGAGCACGGTGCCGCGGGTGAAGAGTTGGCGTTCGACGGTCAGGTTCCAATTCTGGACGTAGGGGTTAACCAGGCTGCGATCCACGAGATAGCGGTCCGACCCTATGGTCGCTCCGGCGAGGAGGTCCGGGAAGCGCGGCTGGAAGCGGGAGAGCGTGGTTACCTGGGGCGGGGTGAAGCGGGATTGGGCGATGAAGTCCATCTGCAGGGGGGAGTAGAAGAGACCATAGCCGCCACGAAGAATGGTGGTGGACTTGCCCCGCACGTCCCAGGCGAAGCCGAGGCGAGGGGCGAAGTTGTTGCGGTCGGCGGTATAGGATTGGGTCAGGCGATTGGCTTCCTCGGTGGGGACGCCATAGTACTCGTGCCGGAGGCCCAAGTTGAAGGTCAAGGTCCGGGTGAGGCGCCAATCGTCTTGGAGGTACCAGCCCAATTCGCGATTACGCTGGTCGATCCGGCTGATGCCAATCGCGCGGGAATAGGTGAGGGGAGCGCCCGCGAGGAACGTGGCGACGGAGGGGAAGATCATGGTTCCGTTAAAATTTCGGTCGCTCGTGGAGTTGTATTGGATGAGACGTCCAATCAAGCCGGCTTTAAGGATGTGTTTACCGAGGCTGTAGCTGAAGTCGTCGGCGAAGGTATAGTTGTGGGTCCGGGTTTCGGTGGGAGGGATGAACGTTCCCAGGCGGGGAAGACCGGTCACCAGAAGCAGGCCGATGGTGCCGTTGATGGCGGGATCACCGAGTACGGGGGAGTTGGGAGTGACCTTGGAATAGAACGTGGAATACGTACCGCGGAACTGGTTGTAGGTTCGGGAGGAGAGAGTGGAATCCAGACTGACGACGGCGGAATGGGAGTGGTTGATGGTGTCGGCGTTGCCGGCCTGCAGGCGGTCGCGGGTGGGGCCGATGGCATTCACCCAGTTGCGGCGCGCAGCCAGACGATGCTTCGGGTTGATCTGGTAATCCAAACGGACAAGGCCGGTAAGGGTGGTGGTAGGGCTGGAGACGGCGGCGCTCTGGAGGTTGGTGCCGGGAATGTTCGGCTCAGGATAGAAGGCCAGCAGGGGGCGGACGGCGGGAACCGCGCGGGCGCGTTCGGCGGCCGTCAAGGTGGTGATGGTGGAAGAGGAACGGAACGCGTTCCGGACGTTGACTTCGTACCCGCCGAAGAAGAAGAGGCGGTCTTTTTTGAGTGGGCCGCCCAGGGTGATGCCGGGCATGTTCACGCGGACGGGATTCCGCGTGGTCAGGAGAGGATTGCGGGAGTTGAAGGCTTCGTTCTGCAGGAGGTAGTAACCAGAGCCGTGCCATTCGTTCCCGCCCTGCTTGGTGACGAGGTTCACGACGGCGCCGGAGGCGCGGCCGAACTCGGCTTTGAAGTTGGACGTCTGCATTTCGAAAGCTTCGACGGTCTCCATTGAGACAGGCTGCTCGGTGAGGCCGCGTCCGAGCAGATTGCCGGAAACGGGGTCGTTGTATTCGGCAGAATCGACCATCGTATTGACCGCGCCGACGGGGCGATTGCCGTTGACGGTAAAGGGAGCGTGGGCGGTGGAGGCGAAGCCGACACCCGGGGTTTGATAGGCGAGGGCGCGATAGTTTCGGCCCTGGCCACCGGCAATCATCGGGATGTTGGCGACTTCGCGAGGGGAGAAGTTTGAGCCGCGGACGCCGTTGGAGGCGACCCGTTCGATTTCGGCGATGGCGTCGGAAACGACCATCGCTTCCCGCACCGTCCCGATCTCCAGGCGGATCGTGCGGTTGACTTCCTGGCCGACGATGAGCTCGAGCGATTCAAGGCGGTAGGGTTTGAAGCCTTGTTTCTCGATGGTGAGGGAGTAGGTGCCCGAGGTCAGTCCGTTAATGCGGAAGAGTCCGGCGTCGGTGGACCGACCCAGGAGAGTTTGGTTGTTTTGGGCGGAGGTCACTTTGACGATGGCATCCGAGACGGCTCTTTCGGAAGGGTCAATGATGGTTCCGGAGAGATAGGCATTCACTCCCTGTGCGAGTGCGGCGGCGGCGGTGAGAAAGAGGCAATAGATTAGCTTCATGAGTTTTTCCTGCGAATTCCGAAGTAGAAGAGAGCGGCGAGCGAGAGAATGGCGAGGCCGCCAAGAAGTGAGTTGCGTACTGTGGCTTGGGCTGGAGCGGAGGCCATTTCGCGGACAAGCCGTTGGCCGGCGACGAGGGCGCTCGACTGCTTGCCGGTGTTGGCGCGGTCGATGGCTTGGTTAAAGCCGCGGGCCAGTTGCTGCCCGGTGACGTTGCCGGGGGCGTTGAGCTGTTGCTGGACGAACGATTGCAGAGCGGTGTTGCCGGTGGTACGTCCGCCGCCGGAGGTGCCGTGCGTGGCGACTGACTGGGCGTAGGCTTGGGCCAGGTTCGCCAGCACCTTGGCGTCGGGCTTCCAGTAGCCTTTGCGGGCGGTTTCCAGCAGCGTGGCGGAGAGATTCTGGAAGGCGTAGGGGTTCTTCTTGTCGAACCACTCTTTGAGGCCCAGCTTGTCGCGGTCTTCGACATAGATCTGATAGACCTCGTCCCACATGTAGCCTTTGACGGCGTCGGGTTTGGTGACTTGCCAGCCGTAGAGATTGGAAGCGAGCGTAGCGATTTCCGAAGCCCCGGAGGAATCGTTTGCTTTCATTCCGTCGATCCACTTCTTGTTCCAGTAGAGGGCGCGGAGGTCGGCGGCCAGGGCGTCTTCCACGGTTTTGACGCGGGATTTATTGACGTCGCGGGTGTCGGCAAGGTACGCGGCGGCGTTCTGTCCGGTGGTATCGCGGATAGCCATCACCATACCGCCGGAGTATTCAAAGTAGTGATCCAGCGTCAGGGCGGAGATCGTGTTGGAAGAGTGGGAAATCGAAACGGCGTCCGTGCCTTTCAAGGCTGATTGGTAGAGACCCGGGACCTTCTTTCCCCACTCCGTGCCACCGGTGTACACGGCGCCGGCTCGATCCAGATACTCGGCGGTTAGTTCTTTCGTATCGGTGTAGGCGCCGGAGTTGGAGACTCCTCCGGTCAGGCCGGTGCCGTAGCCTCCGGGGCCGTTCGAGAAGATGCGAGCGTGCGAGAGTTGGCGGGCCTCCTTGGCCGAGAGCCCGGATTGTTTGAGCGATTGTTCCAGGGCCTCGGAACCCTGGGCGACGTAGTTGTCTCCGTCTTTGGCGAGGACGGCCAGTCGAACCGCCTTATCGAGGAGCTCCATGCGGTCAGGGAACGAGTCGCGGAACTGACCGGCCGCCTGGAGAAGAACGTCGACGCGAGGGCGCTTCAGCTCGGTCATGGGGATGACTTCGAGATCGATCACGATACCGCGCTGATCCCACACGGGCTTAACGCCCATCAGGAAGAGAGCTTGCGCGAGGTCGGAGCCATACTGGCGCACGAGTTCAGTGGGCCAAAGATTGAAGCCGATCTTTTTGGGCCAGCGCCCTAAGCGTTTGCGTTCGGCATCCAGAAGTTGATTGCCGAGCGCGACGCCGACATCCCATGCGGCTTTCGTGGGGATCTCGGCCGGGTTCACGCCGTACAGGTTGCGTCCGGTGGGGAGGGCGGATGGGGTGCGAACCGGGTCTCCGCCGCCACCGGGTCGTATGTAGCGCCCGTCGAGAGCGCGGAGCGTTTGAGACACTTCGTTGGCGGACTCGGCGAAGGCGGCTTTGAGCATGGAGACGCGGGAGGCGTCGTCGGTGGGTGCCGGGGCGGCTGGGGCGGCCGCGGGAGCGCCTGGTCCGTCACCGAAGGCCATGGGGATTGGGCTGTTGGCGCGTTGCACCCGGGCTTGCACATCCGCTGGCGGAGTACCGATTTTCGGAATCCAGGCCGGGTGCCCGCTGGCGATAGGCGCCGGTTTGGCGGGTTGCGTTTCCGGTGCGAACTCTCGTTTGCCCGTGCCGGGGGTCGGCGCGAAGGGGCGTGCGAAGCCAGCAAGTTTCAGTGGGACGGCAGGCGCGGTCGCGAGCAGTAAGCCGACCCGTTCGGCCGCGCGCTTGCGATCGCCGCCGGACTTGGCGATGAAGTCCGAGCCGAGGATTTCCACCATCGTGAGGCGGAGATCCCGGGGGTTGTCGGCAATCCCATGCGTGTGCATGCCGACGGGAATTTTGGCTTCGTCGAGTTCGTTCAGGTAAGCGTCGAGAACGGCAATCTGGTCATCAATGGGCTTGGAGCGGGCCCAATCGAAACGCAGGTCCTTGTCGAGCTTGCGGCGAACCGCCAGTTCGCCAATACGGGTGCGCATTCGCTCCTTCAGCACGCCCTGGTCCTGGGCCTTAAATCGCTGCGTTTCCCGGTAGAGGTCGGCAATTTCCTGGTCCGAATCCGAGAGCTGAGCTGCTTGGATCGGGGGCGTTTGATGGCTCACGAGAACGGCCGAGCCGCGGCGCTTGGCGATCAGCGCTTCGCCAACGTTGTCCATCGTGTAGACGTAGACGTTGGGGAGCGCGGCGACGACCCGGTCGGACCAGTCATCGTCCATCTGGCCAACGGGCCGGCCGGGCAGGAACTCGTAGGTGCCGTGCGTTCCGTAATGGACCAGCGCGTGCGCTTTGAGGCCTTCCTGCAGCCACCAGTACAGCGCGAGGTACTGATGAGTGGGCGGAACTTTATCGGAGTGGGCGAGCTTGGAATCCATCACCGCGCCGCGGGCCGGTTGGGGGAGAAGAACTACGTTGCCAAAGGAGAGGGTGGGCAGGATGAAGTAACTTTTGCCATCGCGGCGAGCGGTCATGAAAGTACCTGGAGCCGGCCCGTAGGCTTCGGTGACGGCGGCTTGCAGAGCAGCGGGAAGCATCGCAAACCACTTGCTGTAGCCTTCGACCGGGAGCAGGGTGACGCCGGGTTCAGCGACTAGTTTTTCCAACTCGCCGGTTTCGGTCTCGCTCACGTTACGCCCGCGGGCCTGCATCAGCTTGAGAAGTTGCTCGGGGTCCTGCGGATTGTTTTCGACGCGGTAGCCGGCGGCCTTCATCTGGTTCAGGAAGCCGACCAGACTGCGGGGAACGTTCATGCCCTGCGCGGTGAAGTCCGCCTTGCCAATGCCGTTGAAGTAGACCACGGCAACTTTCTTGCCGGCGTTAGCGGTACGGCGGAGGCGCACCCAGCGTTCGGCCCGGTCCACCAGACGTTCCACGCGTTCGGCGATGGGGGCTACCACTTTTCGCCCGGACGCATCCTTAACCATGCCTTCGATGAGCAGCGGTTCCACGGTGCCATCGAGTTCACTGACGACGGTGCCGATCGAAAGGCCGGGGCCGCGAATGCCGCCTTTGTCTTTCTGGTACTCGTCAATCGTTTTCTGCTCGAACATGAGGGTGAGGCCTCGAATGATCGGCGCGTCGATTTTGGCGTTCATCAGTTCGACGCCACGCTCGCCTTGAAAGAAACGGCCATGGGAACGATTGACGACCAAGTCGGGTTTGATCTCTTCGAGGAGTTGGCCAAGTTGGGTGGCGCCAAATAGAGCGGCGACGTTGAAGTTGCGCTTTTCAAAGGCGCGGATCAGCCCATCCGTGCCTTGGGTAATGCCGGTTTTCCAGCCCTGGGAAAAGTCGAGGGCGACCCAGGGTTGGCCCTTCTTCTCGCGGCCGGCCTTGGCGTACCAAGCCTTGTAGGCTTCCGTGGTGATGATGACATCCGGTGAGTCGGGGTGGTAGAAGCCGCTTTCGGGCAGGGCGGCGGGGGGCTCGATCGGCGCGTTGCCACCGGCATAGGTGGTGGTGAGAAAGCGGAGGAGGCGGGCCCAGTTGTCGACCCCTCCATTGGAAAAGTACCCGCTGACGAACTTGTCTTTGTTTGCGAAATCGGCGTTGCCAATCCGCATCATTTCGGCTTGGCGGGGCGGAAGGACGATGACTTTGGCGCCCGCGTTGGTCGCGTTGAGGAAGGATTGTTGCGCCTCTTTCGAGTAGGGTTCGGCGCGGAGGCCACTGACGATCACGACCTTAAATGGGGAGAGGTCGAAGGGCTTGGTGGCGGCGTCGACAGTTTCCCGGGACCAGGCTTCGACCTTGATCTGGCTCTTCTCCGAGGCCTTTTCGGCGAGGATCACGAGTTGATCGGCGAAACCGAGGAAAAGGATTTTGGGGCGCGTCAGAGCGCGGAAGGCAAAATAGCCTCCCGCACAAACGGCCAGCGTGAACAGCGCGACGGCAAGCTTCTTTTTCATTTGGATTCGAGCCTCACTTCTTCAAGACGGGGGGTATGACTGGAGTCCCAGAACGCTGCGTTGGGGAGCTCGGCCGGAGCCGGGCCGGCTTCGTTGGGCAGCCAGAGCGCCAACAGAAAATGCATGTCTGTGACGTCCTGCTGATACCAGCCGCGCATGACGACACTGACCGCGTAGCAGGCGCCGCCGACCAGCAGCCCCAGGACGGTGGTGGTGAAGCCGATCTGGAGATTGCCCGCCATCGCCTGCATATCGCCTTTGGCCAAACCGGCCAGGGCGGGCTGCAAGGGGATGAGGGTGCCGATGAGGCCGAGCATCGGGCCGACTTTCGACATGATGCCAAGACGCTCGACCCGGCCGTGCATGGCGTGTTCGAGGTCGGCGACGGTCTTATCAACCATCGCCGGAAAGGTAGCGTGTTGCCGGACCGCCGCTTGCAGTTTCTTCCAATCGGCGCGGAGGGAAAGCGCCAGGAACCGTTGCTGGTTGGGCTCGGCTTGCATCAGTAGCACAATGGCGGCGGCGTTGTGCCGATGATCCGCGAGGTCGGCCAGGAATCGCCCGACGACCCAGACGCCGTAGGCGAAGGCGATCAGGGTACCGATGAGAGTGGGGAGCAGGAAGGCATTCGAGAGAACGTAAAGGAGATCGTGAATAGAGTTCATGTTGAGACCGGCAGTAGAGTTGAACGGGATGAGAAGCAGCGTGGAGAGATGGAACCCGGCGAGGAGATCGCGCACGGAAGCGGGGGAGAGGCTCCGGGTCCGGAAGAAGAGGCAGGCAACAGCAACGAGCGTGAAATAGATCGCAGCCGCGAAGACGCCGGCTAATAGACCGCTGGGAATGGGCGAATTCTGAAGGAGAACGGAGGTGATCGCGATCGCGAAGAAAAGAAAAACGGGACCGGCCCAAAGGCTTAAGATGGGGCGGGGTTTGGCGGGGGAGGAGCGGTGCAGCCATAAGGCGAGTAGGGCTTGGGCGATAAGTAGGCTGGTCCAGACTGGAGTGAGGCGGAGGAGATTCGTCGCCTGGGCAGGGGGGAGGCGGTCGGCGATTTCCCCTCCGAGGAGAAAGGCCGCAAGGGGGAGTCCAAGCAGGAGTGCTTTCCGCGCGGCGAGGTTAGGGATCTGGGCGAGGAGCAGCGCATCGCGGAGGAAGGCGAGCGTTCCAAAGGCGAGAAGGATCACCAGGAGCTCGTTATTCATTTCGCGATCTCATTCTCATGTAATACATGAGAATATATTATCGAACGAGGATTCGCAAGAAGAAAGTGTGCCTCTTGGGCGCTCGAATCCGAGTTTGGCTTCGACTCGCGGCAGTACAGACGCTCATGCGCTCGGCAAGGGATGACCGACGGCGCGGTACTCTTCCTCGATCAAGCGGAAGAAGTTGGCGAGTTCACTGACCGCCTTTTCGGCAGATGGCATCAGAGCGTGGCAACCAGGAATCGCAGGAATCTCCGCCACCCCGGCCGTCGGGTTGGTTCCGGCAGATTACGGGATTGTATTTACACGATTCGGACTCGAACGGCGAGTAAATGCGTCGAGGGTAACGGATTGGCCCGGTGCTTTGAGCAGTCCAGTAACGCTGGCGCGCCGACAAGCCACGACGCCCAAAATCATCTGGGACGCGTGGGAATCCAGCAGCGCGTCTCGCCGCCCGCCCTTAACCGTAGGTTATCGAAACTGGAATTTCATTAAGGAACTTTTTTGTGCTAGGATGGCGCTGAACGCGGGCGCAGTGAATCGATTGTTTAGCGAGGTAGATTATGATATCCATCCTTCGTATTGCGGCGGTCCTTTTCGTTTTCGTGCCGATCTGGGCACAAACCAACGGTAATATCAGCGGATATGTGAAAGACCCTTCCGGGGCGGTCGTGGGCCGGGCCAAGATCCAGGTGACGAACGCTTTGACCGGCACGAGCCGAAACGCTCTGTCCGATGAGACCGGATTTTATCAGGTGCTGGGCCTGGTTTCGGGTATTTACGCCGTGGAGGCGGAGGCGACCGGTTTCAAACGTTCGAAGAGCCCGGGGTTGGTGCTGGCGGTGGATGCTAACCTGCGAGCGGATGTGGCGCTGCAACTGGGGCAGACGAGCGAGTCGGTGGAAGTGAGTTCGACGGCTACGATGGTGGATACGCGTTCGTCGCAGACGGTAGCCTCAATTGATGACCGCCGGTTGGTTGATCTGCCCTTGAAC
>JBBRIO010000181.1:0-9185 GCA_038220855.1 Bryobacterales bacterium
TTAGCAACATCAACACTTCCAGCGTTGCCAGCGGCGTTACCGACCGGATGGACCGCATTACGGACCTTGCCTTCTACGTGCAGGACGACTGGAAAATCACTTCTCGACTGTCGTTGAACATATCGGGCTCCGTTGGGACTACCTCGGTTACGCGGTGGACAAGCAGGGGCGCAATGGCAGCTTCGATACGCGCCTGTATCAGGCACCGCCCGCGGGCGGCTTCACGAGCGCCGGGTTCGTCCAGACCAGTGCGACGCAAAAGCCGATCCCGGGTATTCCGAAGGTGGCCAACACGCTGCTCGATGCCGAGCCGAATCGGAACTTCGCCCCTCGTTTCGGCTTCGCTTATAAGCTGACCGAAAAAATCGCGCCGCGCGGCGGGTACGGCATCTACTACGATCGGCTCTCGAACCAGTTGGGACTGCTCGAAGCGCTGTCTCTGCCGGGATATGTCCGGACTGATTTGCAGGGTACGGCCAACGTTTCGTACTCGCTGCAGAATCCGTTCCCTACGCTGCGCGCGCGGAGTAGGCAAGCACGACGGGAACATTGCTTAAAGTGATGGAGTACAGTTAAGGATTGGAGAAACGGCAGGAGCAGTGACTGTGAGCGTAAAGACTACGCGACGGGTGCCGGTGGCGCTGATTGCAGCGGCGGTGGTGGTCGTCCTGACGATGATTTGGATGGCGCGGCAAGGGGGGCGGCCACGGGTAGATCCCCCGTCGATTCTGCTGCAGGTGCAGCAGTTGAACCAGTTGACGACCGTGCGGTACACGATCCAAAAAGTGATTGGGATTACCGAGCAGAAACAGCCAATGGGGAGCGAAGCGATTCTGCTGATTGTGCAGGCGCGGGTGGAGGCGGGGGTCGACCTGTCGGGTCTGCGGCAGGAGGATTTAACGGTGAGGGGGGATGGGACGGTGGTGGTGCGGCTGCCGGCGGCAAAGGTGTTTAACGTGACGGTGGACGAGGCGGAAACTAAAGTCTGGGACAGGACGAAGACTTGGTGGACCCCTTGGGTTCCCTATGGACTGGATTTGGAACAACGGGCGCGACGGGCGGGCGTGGAGGTGATTGAAAAGGCCGCGCTCGAGATGGGGATTTTGGGGCAGGCGGAGCGTAATGCGGAGACGTCGATTCGAGGGCTGTTGGGGTTGGCAGGGATTAAGGATGTCCTGGTAGTGCCGGGGGGCCGGTCGTAACGGGTCTGCTAGCCGGCGGAGGCGGCGCTGGCGCGGGAATTCTTTCTGACTTCGTAACGCCCGGGGGCCAGGATTCCGGCGGGATCAACGGCGGATTTGAGTTTCGCGAGGAGATCGACGTAGCTCTCGGAACTGTTCATCTCTTCCATCGATTGAATGCCGAGGCGGTAGGAGTAGTATCCGAGGGCGGTAATTTTCTCGGCCAAAGTTTGGTAGCAAGCGAGGGCCCGTTGATCCTCGTTGGGGACATCGCGGTCGTAGGAGATAGAGATGATGCACGCTATGGCGCGGCCTGTAATCAACGTGAGGGAGATCATTGGTTCGAAACCGGCCGCGAGGAGGGTATCGGTTGTGAGTAGACGGATGCGGTCGACGTCGGCGCTATCGGCGGGAAGGATGGGCGCATACCAGAGGAGACCGCAGCGAGCTTGGTCGGGGTCGGCGTGGGCGGTGACGGGAAGTTTTTTGCGCCAGAAGACACTCGGCAAGACGCGATCGGTGGGGATGCCCTTTAAGAGCCCGTAGAGGGGCTGCAAAAGGGCCACGGTTTTTGAGAGGTCCCAGCCGGAGAGCAGTTTGATTGGCTTGGCGAACTTGAGGGAGAGAGCGAGCATGCGGTCGTCGAGAAAACGGAGCTGGGAGACCTTTCCGGCGAGGGCCCGGCGGATTTCGCGGCGGGCGGCGGCGACCTGGGGTTTGGTTCCGTAGAGTCCACCGGAACCGTTCCAGACTCCGAACTGGAGACGGGCGCGGATGGAATCCATTTGGTTCGGAAGGAGAGGGGTTTCGCCTTGCGTGACATCCCAAGGGTACTGTTGGAGGCTCGAGAGCACCTTATAGTCATTGCCGACATGGACGGCACTCTGGATGGTTCCGGCGAGGCGAAGGCGGCAGAGTGCTTCGATGAGGGGACCGAGTTGGGCTTGGTGGTCGCAGCGGAAGAGGAAGGCTTCGAAGTGGGCGGGAGCGGGCATGAGCCAAATGGTCATACGGGTGACGACGCCGAAGTTGGATTGGGAGAAGAGGCCATCGAGAAAGGGGCCGACTCCCCAGCGGTAGAGGGGCCCGGTGAGGGAATTCGGGAACCGGCTGTAGCCGGTTTCGACGACATCCCCGGTGGGAAGAACGACTTCGAGGCCGCAGGATTGAGCGAAATGGTCCCCGTGAGGAGTGTGCCCGAAGCCTCGTTCCATGGTGTTACCGATGAGGCTGGTGTGGGGTGAGGAGCCGGTCGCGTCCATCCAAAGGTTCAATTTTTGGTTGGTGAGGAAATCGTACAACTGCTGTTGGGTGACGCCGGGTTCAACGGTGACGTAGGCGAGCTTTTCGTTGCAATCGAGGATGCGATTCATCCGGGACAGGTCGAGGATCGCGCAGTTGGATTGGGGGGGAACACCGGAGCCATAGCCCCAGTTTTTGCCGGAGCTGCGGGGGTAGACGGGGGTCTGGAAGCGGGTGGCGATGCGAAGGCATTCTTGCACCTCTTCGCGGGAGGAGGGTCGGAGGATGGCCGGCACCCGCTGTTCCGTGAGGAAGGTGGTGGTCTCGACGGCGGACAGTGCCGCCGGGTCGAGGACTACGGCGTCGGAACCGAGTAGTTTCAGCCATTCGGTCAAGGCGGAGTGCCAATTTGCGTCGAGCATGAGGCTAAGTGAGGGAAAGAATCCCTCGGAGCCGAGGCCGGCTCCGAGAGAAGGGTTTTAGGATTTCGACCGCGAACCTCTGCGGAAGGCGCCGAAGGCGAGGGCGGCCAGGCCGAGGCCTAATGTGCCCAGAGTGCCTGGCTCTGGAACGACGGTATCGGGAGAACCGACGAAAGTCGCCGAGTAGGACGCTTCGACGACTCCGCCGGGGGTGCCGATGGTAGTGAGGATGGACCCAATGTTAGACAGGGGCTTCTGGGTGCTGAAAGCGCCAGAGTAGGAGCTGGTACCAGTGGACTGGAGGCCTTGATATGCCAACACTTCCACATTAAAGAAGATCGCCGCATTTTTACCATCGGACGAATTTTGCAGGAGGAAGGGAGAACCAGTAGGCGTGCAGGAATAATTTCCATTGGCTCCTTGGAGAGGGTCGCAGGCAGGCCCGCCGCCGGGAAGAATCCTGATCAAATCGAAGGTGATGGTGGTCAAGGGGTTGGGGACGAGTTCCCTGAATCCCATGAATGATTGGAGAATGGGCGAGATAACTCCGGTGACGGGCCCACCAACAAGATCTTGAATCGAGTAGTCTGTCGAACTCCCGAACGGAAAAATTGAAAAGCTGCCGGTCCGAGGACTGTTGACGCTGAAACAGCCGATTCCTACGCCCGGGGTGCCGCAAGCGGTGCCGGGATTCGAATAGAAGTCGACGGTGGTGGCTGAGACGCCGACGGAGGCGCCAAGATTGATGGTTCCCGTGATCGCTGCGGCATCGAGGTTTATCGAGCACAGTCCCAGGATGTTTATATAAAAGACGTTGGCGATCGCTCGCTTACTAATTTGCATGATTTTCCCTCCGAAGGAGTCGATCGTTCGACCCCGGTACAACTGTTGCGGTTTAGCGACGCCAATTCTTCTTGACGATGTTTAGCGGTCGCTGGAAGATCGCGATGGGCTCTGGAACGACTGGTGTCGGGAGCGCTGCGTGGGCGGAACGACAGATACCTCTTCTGCTAAGCAATCAGTGGTCCACCCGAAAAATGCTTCGATAAAGCCTTAGAACATGCGAGGTTTTGCGAGAAGCGTTCGCGTGTACGGGCTTTCTAGAGGGCAAAAAGAAGCGATTTCGTCATTTGCCAGACCGGAGCTGTGACAATAGAGAGCCGAATCGACCAAATACGGTCAGAGTGTTCGGCTTCAGCCGGCAGGGAGAGCAGGGGTCGGTCTTTAATCCGGCCAGGCAGGCGACTTGGGCTTCGGAGTTGGCGAAGGCCGAATCGACAAAATACGGTTAGGGTGAGCGGCGTCTACTGGTCTGCTGGCTAGTTAGGCGACTCGGGCTATGGGGTTGGCGAAGGCGGATGTGGCAGGCCGGAGGGCCTTCGACAGAGCGAGGAGGGAGCCGACGTTCGTCGGAAGGGCCGGCTGGCAGCAGACGACCTTCATCTCTTCGTTCATTTGGGCTATGTAATCAGTGACGTAGCCGGCGTACTTAGCGGCGGGACGGAGGGAATCGAATTGGAGCAGGTCCATCTCGCAGTTATACGTTGGGTCGAAATAGGACGGAAGCGGATCTCCATTGAGTTCAGCACGGCTGGCTCCGAGGCGTTGGAGTATCGACGACGAAGCGTGACGGGTGGTGGCGGTGCTGAGTCCGACGGTACCGCCGAGGATTTCGCCCAAAGCGTACATCTGGAGAACGGTACGGAGCGCGTGGGCGGTATTTCGGGAGGATGGCGCTACACACCAGCCGCCGAGTTCGGCGAAATTTGCGCCGCGTTGGGAGGCGAGCCGGATCGAGTTTTCGACGATTAGACGCACCTTTGCTTGCCATTCCGGGGACTGGCCGAGGGTAGCTTTGGATGTAAGGGTGGACTCGAAGGTTGGATTAGTGATGGCGTGGTAGCGGGCACAACTGATCACTTCCGCGTCAGCGTTCCGGATGAGGAAATGCCAACTGTCGGGGTCGATGGACTGATGGTGACGTCCATCCGGAGTGAGTGAATCGGCTTTGACGGCGCCGTCGGAGACGTAAGCCGCGCCACGAAATCGTTGGACTGCCCCCAGTAGAGCTCCGTGGGCGGTGGGATCGACCTTGACATCCCTAAACCGGTGTTCGTTTCGCCAATTGAAGGGGGCGAGGAGGGTGAAGTGATGAGAGGAAACTTCCTTTCGGGCGGAAGCCGTTTGACTCGACGAACTGGTACAAAATTGCATAGTATGCCCGGTGATCGCGACGAATAAATCTCTACTCTAGATCGTGGTAGGCCGAACCGCAGGCTAGGTAAATGTCCTTTTGAATCAGTAGGCTATCATGAAGTGCTTTTAGATCACGACCTGAATTTTGCCTTAAGGGGAATGCCGGACCTTTGGGTTCCAATCTACGTAGATTGGGTGAGCGTTCTAAGGGCTTGGTGATATAAGGCGGGGATGGATGGCAATTGGCGTGGCGGGTAGGGAAAAGGCGAGGTGGGGGGATATGGTCTCATGTAAATAATTATATTGTAGTAACACCGCAAGGTCCTGGTGAATCTACGGGGTGGTACGGGAAAACGGTTATGGGAGGGTCGTTGCAACTGCCTAGCCGTTCCGGCTGGTACTGGGGGGGCGGGGCATATTGAGGAACAAGTCTTTTAGAATCAATAATGGAGTGACGCGATAGCGTCGCGAGGCAGCGTTGGAATCGGTAATTTCTATCGTTCGGGTTTGGTAATCGGTAAATTGTGCGTGCTCCAAAAAAAGGGTCTCCCGGTGGGGAGACCCTTTTTGGTGGACGGGGTTGGTTTTAGAAGTACAGCTTCAGAGCTAGCTGGAGCTGGCGGGGGGTGTTCAGCAAGTCGGCCGACGAGGTGAGGCGACCGAAGTTCTGATCCTGCAGCGTGAGCGATCCGGTGCCGTAGCGGACGCGGTTAAAGGCGTTGAAGGCTTCGGCGCGGAAGTCGACGTGGATGGACTCGTTGACCCGGAATTCCTTGGCAATCGAGATGTTTTCGTTGTAGTTCGGCATTTGACGGAACTTGGGGTTGTAACGCGTCATGTTGCCGAAGGTGTTGGCGACCTGGGTGGGGAAGAAGCTGGCGGGCTGGACGAAGCGGTCCCGGTTGGGATCGAACTTGTCTCCGCCAACGGCTCCGCGCCAGTTGTCGTAGGAGCTGATTTGGGGACGGTTGCCGCCACTAAAGAGGGGGAGGCTGATGGTGGTGCCGAGGGGCAGGGGTTGGCCGCTGGCGTAGAAGTGGGTGCTGGACAAGCGCCAGCCGCCGAGGACTACGTTCGAGACGCCGCCTTTGTTCATGAAGCCGCGGCCTTTGCCGAACGGGAGGTCCCAAACGACGCCGGCTTTAAAGTTGTTCGTGATGTCGAACTGTCCGATGGACTTTTCGAGACCGCGGTTGAAGTGGTCCATGGCCGCGCCGCCGACCCAATAGCTGTCGGCGTCGGTGAAGAGCTTTGACAGGACATAGGAGGTCTGGAACTGGAGGCCGGAGGAGTAGCGTTTTTCAAAGCGGAGCATCCAAGCATGATAGGTGGAGTGTCCGCTGTGGTCGCCGCCGCCGGAAGCGGTGTCGATGCCGTTGTACTGGGGGAAAGGCTTGAGGGCCTGTCCGACGGTAGCGCGGCTGCCCCAGAGGGCGCCGAAGGTGGGGAACGGCGCTTTGATGCCAGCGGCGACAGCGGCCGGGGAGTCGAAGCGTTGACGGAGCAGGTCTGGCCCGTACTGTCTCAGAAAGGCCGGGTTGACCTGGTTGTAAGCGAGCAGGCCGGCTTGGAGCCGGGAGCCGAGGGAGCCGTTATAACTGGTCTCGACGATGGTGTTGGCCGAGAGCTGGCGTTGGATGGAGAAGTTGAAGCTCTGGAAGGCGGGAGGCCGGGTGGCTTCCTTGCCTTGCCACCAAGGCATGGAGTCGGTGAGGGCGAAGCCGGGGTCGACAAAGGGCGGCTTATCCCAGTTGGGAAAGCCGTTTTTGACGAGGAAAGTGGGCAAGATGCCGTCGCTGGTATTGGGGAAGCCAGGCGAGGCGGTGAAGCCGCGCTGATGGGTGGAGCCGGTGACGGTGGTGATTTGGCCGTAGCTTAAGGCATAGGACGCGCGGATGACAGTTTTGGGGTTGAGGGTGTAGGCGAGGCCGAGACGAGGGCCGAAGGCTTTGTAATAGCTGTCCGCGAGGGTGCGGGTGCCTTGACGGCCTTCGCCGGTGCCGGCGAACAAGAGGGCTCCGGGTATGTTTCCGGCCCTGGGATTAGGAAGGGTCGGGCTGAAGTCGCTCCAACGATCGCCTTCGCCGGTAGGCGGCAGGTTGGTTTCCCAGCGGAGGCCGAGGTTGATCATGAGGTTAGGCCGGACGCGGAAATCGTCCTGGGCGAAGCCGGCGAAATAGGGCCACTGTTGGCCAATGTAGCGGATGGTATCGAGCCCGCCGCCGTCTGCGTAACCGAGAAGCATGGAGGCGATGGGGCTGCCACCGCCGGTGGCGAAGTTGGTATCGGCGGGGCGCCCGGTCTGGAGGCTCGAAAAGCTGATGCAGCCGGAGACGCACTGGCGGCCGAAGCCGTTGTAAGCGCCACCTTGATACATGCCTCCGAACTTGAGGGTGTGTTTGCCTTTGATCATGGTGACGTCATCAGCGAAGGACTTGATGGCGTTTTCGCTGCCGTTATTGGCACGGCCTCCCCATTGGCTGTAGCCGTTGGAGAAGTTGTAATTGACGAGGTTTTGGTCGCAATCGGGGACGTTGCCGATGCAAACCTTATCCTTCCAGGCGATGCCGCTGCGGACGGTGGCCTGGGGCGGGTCGTGATTCTCTTTCCAGTCGTTGCCGCCGCCGTAGAAGTGGTTGAAGATGGTCGGGGTGATGGACCAATCCCAACTGGCGCGATAGACGTCGGAGTTGCGGGTGGTGTCGTTGTAGTTGGCGTAGAGGCCGGGGAGTTCGGCGGGTCCGAGGGCTCCGGGGACGACGCTGGACCGGTTGCGGCCGTAGTAGAAGGAGACGCGGTTGCGGTCAGAGAAGTTGTGATCGCCTTTGATGCTGAGCTTGGTATTGGGGCGGACTTCGCTGCCGGAGGTGACGAGATAGTTGTTGTTGACGTAGCCGACGGTGCCGGGGGCGGCGCCGTTATTGGGTTTGAGGCTGCCGGCCCCGCCGAAGGCGTCGAAGGATTTGACGACCTGGGGATCGAAGAGGGCGCGGGGGATTTGGTTGTTTGGGAACTGCTGGCGGGTGACTTGCCCGGCGGCGTTGGTGGTTTGGGAGGTGGGGTCGTAGATGGGGATGGTGACCCCGGCGGCACCGGCGCGGTTGCGGAAGGCTTCGTAGGCGACGAAGAAGAACGACTTGTTTTTGCCGTTGTAGAGCTTGGGGAAGAGGACGGGTCCGCCGACGGTGCCGCCGTAGTCGTGCTGCTTGTAGATGGGGATGCCGATGCCGCGGGCGTTGTTGTAGGTGTTGTTGGACTCGAGCTTTTGGTTGCGGAGGAACTCGTAGGCGGTGCCGTGGAAGCCGTTGGTGCCGGACTTGGAGACGAAGGTCATGGTGCCTCCGCCGGCGGCGCCGTTCTCGGCTTTGAAGCCGTTGGTATCGACGGTGAACTCGGTGATGGCGTCGATGGAGGGGGCGTTGACGGCGACCCAGCTTTGTTGGAGGGCGCGGGTGGTGTTGGCCGAGATGCCATCGAGAGTGGTGCCATAGCTGGCGGCCTGGCCGCCGCCGAGAATGAAGCCGTTATCGCCGCCGAGGTTTTTGGCTTCGGGGGTGAGGGCGGCGAGGTCGAAGGGGCTGCGGAGGGTTCCGCCGACGACGAGGGGGAGTTCGTCGACCATTTTGTTATTGATGGTGACGGAGGTTTTGGCGTTTTCGGTGGAGAGGGTGAGGGCGCTGGCCTGGACCTCTACGGCTTGGGTGGAGGTGCCGACTTCGAGGGTGAGGTCGGTACGGATGCTGGTGGCGGCGTTGACGACGATACCAGAGACGTTAGAGGGCCGGAAGCCGGCGCGTTCAACGCGGATGGAATAGGTTCCAACGTTGAGGCTGGGGGCGGTGAAGTCGCCGGAGTCACTCGTGGTGAGGTTAAGGGTGGTTCCGGTGTTGGTGTTCAGGACGGTGACTTTAGCACCGGGTATGATGGCACCGGACGCGTCGCGTACGGTACCGGAAATGGTGCCGCGCTCGGATTGAGCGAGGAGAAAAGCAGGTAGAAGCAGCAGGCATGAGAATGCTCGGCGGCTTCGTGCTTGGAGAGGGGTAAGCATCGAAGACTCCCGTGGATTTTAACTCAGCGGTTTGGTGACCGTGGGGGGGATGATATCACCTTTAGGGATGGGGGGCAAGGCTGCGAGTTGTAA
>JBBRIO010000182.1:0-9155 GCA_038220855.1 Bryobacterales bacterium
TCTCCGCCGATCAGGGTCTCGCCGTCGGCAGCCACGGACTCATGGGCAAGCAGAGCCTGTATGACCACAGCATGAAGTCGCCCCTGCTGTTCGCCGGGCCGGGCATCCCGCGGGGCGAGTCGAACGCACTCGTCTATCTGATGGATATCTACCCCACCGTGCTCGATCTCATCGGCTCCAGCAAACCGGCGGGTCTCGATGGCGAAAGCTTCCTGCCCGCCCTGCGGAAGAAGTCGCCCGCCCATCGCCAGGACCTCTTCCTCGCCTACCGCGAGGTGCAGCGCGCCCTCCGGGATGACCGCTACAAGCTGATCATTTACCCCAAAATCAACCACCGCCAGCTCTTTGACCTGCGGCACGATCCGGACGAGCGCACCGACCTCAGCGGGAAGCCGGAGCATCGGGAGCGCATCCGGACCATGACCGCCGGGATTCGCGACTGGCAGAAGAAGCTGGCGGACCCCCATCCGCTGGAATCGGCGAACCCCGCTCCCCAGGCGTTCGTGCCCCCAACCGGCGAAGCGCTTCGCGAGGTCCGCAAGCGCTGGAATATGGCCAACTGAAGTTCAGCACAATCAGCATGACGTCTCTCCGCATCATTACCCTCCAACTCCTGCTCGCGCTCGCGATCGCCGCCCAGAGCATCACCAGCTCCGTCACCGGAACCGTTCAAGACCCCGCCGGTCTGGCCATCCCCGGTGCCGGAATCACGCTCACCCAACCCGCCACCGGAGCCGTCCGACAGACCTCCACGAATGGGCTCGGCGACTTTCTCTTCGGCAGTGTCACCCCCGGCCAGTATTCGCTCACCGTCACCATCAGCGGTTTCAAGAAATCGGAGCGGCGGAACATCCAGGTCAGCGCCTCGGAGACCGTCTCGCTGGGCAACCTTCAGCTTGAAGTGGGACAGGTAACCGACTCCGTTACCGTGAGCGCCGCGCCGGTCCAGATCCAAACCTCCAGCGCGGAGCGGGGCGGCACCATCACCAGCACCCAGGTCGACAATGTCCTCATCCGCGGCCGCAACGTGATGAGCCTGCTGCAACTGCTCCCCGGCGTCATCGACAACGGCGAACAGGAATCCCTGGGACGCGACTGGAACCTCAACGTCAATGGCAACCGGCGCAATACCTCTTCTGTCTCCCTCGACGGCATGGCGCTGAACGCGCTGGGAAACAACAACAATTCCACCGTCAGCGTCAGCCAGGATGCCGTCTCCGAGGTGCGTGTGCTGATGTCCAACTACCAGGCGGAGTTCGGCCGCATGTCGGGCGCAAACATTCAGATCGTGACGAAATCCGGAACGCGGGAATTCCACGGATTAGCGTCCTATTACAAGAGGCATGAGCAGTTTAACGCCAATAATTTCTTCAATAACCTGCTCGGGCAGCCGAAACCGCGCTACCGCTACAACACGTGGAACTACAACGTGGGCGGTCCAGTCACCATCCCTGGTCTGTTCAACAAGAACCGCCAGAAACTCTTCTTTTTCTGGAGTCAGGAGTTCTGGCCCATCAAGTCGGCTCGCCCCATCGCCCAACTCACCGTGCCGACCGCCGCCGAACGGACGGGGGACTTCACCCAGTCGCTGGACCTGAATGGCCGCCAGATCGTAATTCGCGATCCTTCCAACGCCCGCAATCCCTTCCCGAACAACGTGATTCCGCCCTCCCGCGTGGACCCTAATGGCGCTGCCCTGCTGAAGGTATTCCCTCAGCCCAATTATTTTGACCGGGCCATCTCGGCCGGCCGCTACAACTACGTCTTTGTCGGTCAGAATGAGACGCCCCAGCGCACCGATACCCTGAAGCTGGACTATAACCTGAACGCCAACAACATCCTCTCCCTCAATTACACGTTCTATTCTGATCAGCAGATCGGAGCCATCGGCATCGCTTCTTCCGGGGGCACCAACTGGGAGCAACTCAGAAAGCGCTTCGACAACCAGGGCAAGGCATACATCGGCCGGTATCAGCGCATCATCTCGCCCACCCTCGTGAATGAGTTCAATTTCGGATTCGTCCGCCGCCCGGCCAATGACGTCGTAGCCGACGAGGAAGTGAACCGCAATCTGCGGTCCACCGTCGGCTTCAAAACGCCGCAACTGAACCCCTCGTCGAACCCCCTCGGCGTCATTCCCAATGCGACCTTCGGCGGAGTCACGCAAGCCGCGAACCTGCTGATCGAAGGACGGTTCCCCCTGCGCTCCACCCACGATTCCATGTCGGTGTCGAACAACCTGACGAAAATGTTGAAGGCCCACTCCCTGAAAACCGGCTTCTACTGGGACCGCATCTGGCGTAACGCGGATAACGCGGTCGTGTTTAACGGCGAATACAATTTCGGCGTCAATGCGAATAACCCCCTGGAAACCGGTTACGCCTACGCCAACGCCGCGCTGGGAGTCTTCAACACGTACACCGAGGCCTCCGCCCGGCCGTTCGCCTATTTCCGCGTCTCCAACATTGAGTGGTTCGCCCAGGACAACTGGAAAGTGACGCGCCGCCTGACGCTCGATTACGGCTTGCGCATGTCCCTCGTGCCTCCCATCTATGAGGACAACAACATCGTGTCCGGCTTCTTCCCGGCCCGCTGGGACCCGAAAAAAGCGCCCGGTCTGATTGAGCCGGTCCGGGTCGGCGGCGCGCGCGTCGGCATCAATCCCGTCACCGGCCTCACCTACCCGGCGAGTCTGATTGGAGCGCTCGCTCCCGGCGCGGGCGATTCCACCAACGGCATGGTGGTCACCGGTCGGGATCCTAGCGTTCCCCGCTCACTCCTGAAGAACCGAGGCATCCAGTGGGCGCCCCGCGCCGGCTTCGCCTGGGACGTTTTCGGCAATGCGAAGACCGCCGTTCGCGGCGGATTCGGCATGTTCTACAACCGCATGAATCTGGATTCCGTTCTGAACCCCTTCACCTCGCTGCCGCCTCTCGTGCAGACCCCCCAGATCAACTTCAGCACCCTGGCCGGCCTGGCCACCTCTTCCGGCTTGCTGTTCCCGCAGAACGTGCTGGGCATCGACGGCGAAGGCAAGGTGCCCACGACAATGAATTTCAGCCTCTCCGTACAGCAGAACATTGGCTTCAACACCGCTCTGGATGTGGCGTACGTCGGCAACCTCTCGCGGAATCAGATGTGGCAGCGGAATCTCAACGCCATTCCGTTCGGCGCCAACTTCCTCCCCGCGAATCAGGACGCCTCGGCACCCGGCAGTCCTGTGCCCCAGGCCATGCTTCGGCCCTTTCGGGGCTACAACAACGTGAACTTCCGCGAGTTCGCCTCGTCGTCGAATTACCATTCCCTCCAGGTACAGGCGAACCGCCGCTTCTCCGCCGGCCTCCAGTTCGTGGCCTCCTGGACCTGGTCGAAGTCAATGGATTTCAACAGCAACGATACGGAGACCGTCAGCGTGCTCGTGAATCCCCGGGTGTGGAATTACGGACTGTCATCCTATGACCGCACGCACGTCGCGAAGCTCAGCGGCGTCTGGGATCTACCCAAATCCGGCCTGCGCAACCCGGCGATGAAGCAGGTGCTGGACGGCTGGCAGCTTTCGGCCATCGTCAGTTTCGCCAGCGGTTCGCCTCTCGCTATCGGTTTCGGGCAAATCGTCGTCACCGACATCACCGGCTCACCCACCGACGGGGCCCGGGTGTTTCTCACCGGCGAGCCATCTATCCCGAAAAGCGAACGGACCCGCACCCGCTTCTTCAACACGGGGGTGGTCAGGCTGCCTGCCGTCGGCACCATCGGCAACGCGGCCAGGACCAATCTGCGCGGACCCGGCATCAACAACCAGGACATCGCGCTCTTCAAAACCTTCCAGGTGAAGGAATCGGTCCGCCTTCAGTTCCGCTGGGAAACCTACAATACCTGGAACCACACGCAGTTTGCCGGCGTGGACACCACGGCCCGGTTCGACGCCCAGGGCAATCAGGTGAACGCGCGCCTGGGCGAGCTTATTTCTGCTCGCGCCGCCCGCATCATGCAGTTCGCCCTCAGGTTCTATTTCTGATGAACCGGCGCACGTTTCTTCTGTCAATGGGGTCCTCCGCGGCAGTGCACGCCGCGCCCTATCCCCAGCGGCCCAACGTGATTCTCGCCATGGCCGACGATCAGGGTTGGGGCGACACCGGCTACAACGGGCACCCCATTCTGAAGACGCCCACGCTCGACGCCATGGCGCGCGCCGGCGTCCGGTTCGACCGCTTCTATTCAGGTGCGCCGGTCTGCTCCCCGACGCGCGGCAGTTGCCTTACCGGACGGCACCCGTATCGCTACGGCATCTTCTTTGCCAACGCCGACACGGGTGCGGACGATCCGTCGAAGTACATCCTGCCGGATCGCGAGCGCACCGTCGCGGAGTATTTGAAGCCTCTCGGCTACACAACCGGGCACTTCGGAAAGTGGCATCTCGGAGACTTCGCCGGTCCCAGGAAATCGGCCCCTACGGACAACGGCTTCGACGAGTTCTTCTCCACCACCCGCAAAGTCGCGACCCTCGATCCCGACGGGTACTGGACTCAGGAAGGACGCATTGAGGCCGCCAGGACCACGGGCGACGATTCCGAACTGCTCATGGGACGCGCCCTCGACTTCATCCGCCGTGCCGCCCGGCGCAATCAGCCTTTTCTCGCGGTCATCTGGTTCCACGCTCCGCACGTGCCGTTCCGGGCCGGAGCGAAGCATCGCGCGCCCTACTCCTCGCACCCGGAATCCACCCAGCATTACTGGGGCTCCATCGCCTCCGTGGATGAGCAGATGGGCCGCCTGCGTTCCACGATGGAGGAACTGGGCATCCGCCGGGACACCATGCTCTGGTATGCGAGCGACAATGGCCCGGAGGGAGACCGGCGGGAACCCGCTTCGCCCGGAGCGGCCGGGCCTTGGCGGGGTCGCAAGCGAAGCCTCTTTGAAGGGGGCGTGCGGGTGCCGGGTCTTCTGGAGTGGCCCCGGCGCTTCCCGAAGCCGTTCGTGGTGAAAGCGGCGGCGTCCACGAGCGACTATCTGCCCACGGTGCTCTCGGCGCTGCAACAGCCCCTCGCTCCCGCGTCCGGGTTCGACGGCATCAACCTGTTGCCATTACTGCAGCAGCGCAAGCCGTCGCGCGAATCGGCCATAGGCTTTGAAACGATGGGCAACACCCGCGGCTCCCCGAAGCTGGCTTTGATTGAGGACCGGTTCAAGCTGCTCTCGAATCTGGAAGAATCCGGCGACCTCCTGTTCGACCTCAGCCTCGATCCAGGGGAGACGACGAACGTGGCCGCGAAGCACCCCGCGATCCATGTGCGGATGAAGGCCGCCCTAAGCCAGTGGCGAGAGGCGTGTGCCCGGAGCCGCGAGGGACTGCCGGAGCCTTAGGCCCAGGTCAAAAACGGCTTACGGCCTCAATAAAAGTGCCATGACACGCCTCTGCTTTCTTCTGGGCGTGACAGGAGCTAAATTGAACAGGGACGCAGGGTAGGTGGAAACGCGACACCACAAGCCTGAAAGACCTCACCTGCCACTCCGGGCGTCTGCCCGCGAAAATCGTAACCTTCGCCGTTGATGGCGACCTCCATCTCGACCAAATTATCCAGAATCCCGCCAGATCCCGGGTGATGTCGCCCCATTCCAGCGGCCACTTCTTGCAGGCCAACGCCGCCTCGTAAGGAATCGGCGCGATACAGATCGCTCCGGGAGTTGCAAAAGGAGCTGCCAGGCGGCGGCTTTGCGATAGCTCTGCGAAACGGCGATCTCGATGGTTTTGGCTCCCTCCTCGGAATGAGAAAGGCTCGCCAACGACCGTTCCAACCGAACGAAGAAATCCTGCGCGAGCAACCCAGGGGCACCTGGACTCACCGAATGGCCAATTCGCTGAGCCGACTTAACTCTGCGGAATCAACAATCACCTCGTCATGCTTATGCGAGATGGAGATTTTGCACTTTCGGCTCGACCGTATAGGCGAAAGGCTGTCGTGACGGCACTTCCGGAAACTGCGGGATCACCGTCGCTACGTCTCGAACCGTAGGCAAATGCGATCGTGCCCGGACCAACGCCGGTCGCCAGAGAGGCCACCGTGTTCGCGTTACCGGAAGCAGAAGTGGCCAGATTCGGCGCGGCCGTTAGGCGGAGCTTTGTGTTTAGATTCAGAGGACTGTTGTTTACCGAACCGTTCAATTGCCAAGGACACTCGGGGCCGGTCAAAATGGTGATCTGGCCGGTGCCCGCATCAATCGGAATACTTGCGGCTGGAATTGAGGATATGGAGTAGCTACAGGCCGGCGCTGATTTACTGAGATCAATTTTCCCAATAAACCCGTTCGGATAAAGGGACGAAACGGCTTGGAGAACCGATGCATTAGTGGGAACTAATAGTGGACTGTAAGATGAACCCATAAAATAGATATTCGTATTACCGTCGTGGGCTATACCCACGAGCGTAGTGATTCCATTGCGGTAGATGCCAGGTTCGCCGGGAGCGGAGGGAAGATTCGTTGCGTAGAGGACGTCTGATCCCTGGCCATTCATTATAACCAAGTAATAATAGCCGGCCCATGGCTGAGCGAGAGCATCCGCCGTCGTTAAACCCGAATCCATGGCTCCATAACCGGCAAATCCAAAGCTTCCGGTACTATCAACGAACATGGTGTATGGCGTGTTGTCCTCCGCGAAGGGATTCCCAAATGAGGGTAAAGGCACTGGCAGGAACGTAATGAACCGGAGATTGCCATCTGCGGAGAGCCGAAGCACGAATGTCGGGCAAAAGGGCGAGGAACTCGCCCATCTTGCCGTGCCGGCGCGAGTCCCTTGGGCGCGGGGTCAATAGTAGCGGCGGCGTCTTCCCAGTCAGCGATGTGTTGGTCGAGAGCGGCGTTAACTCGCGAGGCCACCATTTCGGCCATGTCGTTTTCGTCGCTGGCAATCGTTTGCTCAAGCTACCTGCGGCGATCCATAGGCGATAGCCCCGGCTGCCAGTGGCGGAAGGCGCTGCCGATGCTGGTTCGGACGCTCGTCGATGCCGAGGCCGTCCTCCTTCCGCAATTGCCCCGCAAAGCTACACAAGCTCGATCGTCACGCGCCGCCCCACCATCGCCGCCGCCCGTTGCAGGCTACCGAGCGTAATCTCGCTCTTGGGGTCAAGCAGACGGTCAACCTGACTGCGACTCGTCTTGAGCAGCGTGGCCAGCTTATTCTTGGAAATCTTCTGTTTCTTCATGGCCTCGGCAAGCTGCCAAGCAACCACCTCTTTTACCGCCTGCGCCTGCGCCTCTTCGAATATGCCCTCCTCCTTGAGGAAGTCATCAATGCTTGAACCCATATGCTTTTTGCTCATCGCTCCAACTCCTTCTGACGCTTGCGCGCCGTCGCCAAATCTTCGGCGGGTGTAGCGCGCGTTTCTTGACGAAGCCATGCAATGCCACCAAGTGATTGCGGTAAAGGCAAAGGAATACTAGAACTGTCCGTTTCGTCGGCAGGTCCGTCCGGATCTCCCAAAGCCCGTCTCTCATCGGGCGGCGCAATGGCATACTCACCGGCCACCGCCATTGCGCCCGCCGCAAATCCTTCCCTATCTCGTTCCGCTCAGACTCATCCAGCCCCTTCAGCCAGTCCCTTACAGGCTCGCTACCCGCCGCTGTCCGGTAAAAAATGAGCGGGATCTTTTGAGGTTGCGGGTCGTCTGTCATCCTGCACTTTGTCTAATACACTGTACCGCGAAAAGTGCACCCATACGAGCCCCTTCTTCCTTCTCCCTAAATGACGCGCGCCAGCCTGGGCGACCTGCCCCTGAACACTGGCAACTCTAACAGAAGGCAACTTCCAACCTCATTTTCGGCGATAATCAATTCCCATCACAGCAATTCAAATTTATTTGTTCTTTCTTTTCAATATATTAAAATATAAGGTTCGAGAAATCGACAAATCGTGTGTTACAATAAATCCAGAAGAAGCCCACTGAGCCACATCGGCCCCGTGGGCTTTTTTATTACTCAAACGGAGATCACAAATGCGAGACCAGTCACCAAATGACACCCTCACCGAAGAGCAGCGCAAAGCCCATCGCGCTGAGATCAATCGGCAAAATTCCCAGAAAAGCACCGGACCAAAAACCGAAACCGGCAAAATGAACTCCCGCATCAACAGTCTCAGAAACGGCAGCCGAACCGTTATCGTCGACCATACCGGGTCCGCCGCGCTCGCCCTGCTATCCGGAGAAGACGCGACCGAATATCGCAATATGGTCGCCGAATATTCGCGCTATTTAGCTCCCCGAGATCGAGTCGAAACCGGACTCGTCCAAAGAATTGTCGACGCCCAGTGGCGTCAATTACGCAATTCCAAACTCCAAACTCTCGAACTGGAAAGCTGCTTCGCCGATGTTCGCGAAATCGAACACCCCGGGTTGGCCCCGCAACTGGCCGGCACCATCGATCTGATTTTGGCCACCCGCATGGCCTTCGATTCCAAAATGCCCCATCTTCTTCAAAGGGAAGAAGCAATGCTCGTTCGACTCATCAATGCCAGTCTCCGCGAGCTGAATATGCTCCGAAAACTAAATCCCATGCCCAAATCGCCAGTTCGGCCCCGCACCGAGTACCTCGGGCCGGACGCCGGACCGGTCGAACACGCCTTCAAAACCGAAGAACCAGAACCTGATGAAAACAAACAGGAAGTAGCCCCTCCTGCCACCGAGCGAAGCCAAGTTGTAAACGGCCAAGTCGAAACCGGCACAGTCGAAACCGGTCCTGCCAACGGTTGGACCCCCATTTCAGAGCGACCGGCCAAGCCCTTAACCCGGGCCGCCGGGTCCACCATCGAAACCAATGCATTCTTGGAACCAAGCTGACAACAAAAAAGAGCAAAAGACCAGCCTTCCGGTCGGGTTTGACTCGCGAAGTAAGGGCGAAAACACCCCCGGCACAGCGGAGCCCTGCCCCAAAATAGATCCCGGCCACCCGGCGTCCCAATGGGTCAATGCCCACCTCGGCTTCACGCCCGATCCGCGCCAAGCTGAATTCCTCGACCGCGCCGATTCGCGGCTAGCCTTCGTCACCTCACGCCAATCCGGCAAAACCCAGGCCGCCGCCGCCAAAGCCCTCCATCAAGCCCTCGCCCTCCCAGGCTCGGACTACCTCCTCTTCGCCCCCGTCTCCCGCCAATCCGGCCACTT
>JBBRIO010000183.1:0-9153 GCA_038220855.1 Bryobacterales bacterium
ACCTTCGATCCCCGCAGCGCCAGCCCCACCCCAGTCGCCAGCGCCAAACCCGTCGACGCCCCCGCTATCCACACCGTAAACCAAAACGAGCTCCAAATCTCATCCATGCAGCTTGACCGAAAACACCGCCCCTCCCGCGTAGTTCGTCGCCGTCAAATCCCCGCCATGTTCCAGTACCGTCTGCCGGCTCAGCGCCAGCCCCAGCCCCAACCCGTTCCGCTTCCCAAAACTCGTAAACGGCTGGAATAATCGCTCCTTGACCTCCGCCGCAATCCCCGGCCCCTGGTCGCTCACCGCCACCGTTACGTCCTTGCCCTCCGCCTTCGCCACAATCGAAATCTCGCCCCCCTCCGGCATCACCTCAATCGCGTTCGCAATCAGATTCACGAACACCCGCTCCATTCGCGCCCGGTCCATCGGCAGTTCCAACCCCTCCGGTATCTCCACCCGGAATCGGATATGCGACACCTCCTGGCTCTCCACCGCCGCCTCCACCACCTCGCTCAATCGGCAAGTTTCAATCTCCCCCGTCTTCCCCTTCGCCGCGTCCAACAACTCCTGCAACATCTCCAGCACCCGTCGGCTCGCCGAATAAATGTTCGAAGCCAATCGCTTCGTCTGCTGTGGAGCCAGATTGTCCGAGTCGATCAACATCTCCGCCCCGGCGTAGATCGCCGCCAACGGGTTCCGCAAATCATGCACAATGCTCGACGCCATCCGGCCCACCGTCGAAATCCGCTCCTGCCGAATCAACTCCCCCCGCGCCGCCTCCAGTGACCCACTCATCGAATTGAACGTCGCCGCCAGCCTCCCCAATTCATCGTTGCTCGTCACCAGCAACCGCCCGTCGTACCGCTGCTCCGCAATGGCCATCGCCGCCCGGTCCAGCGCCCCCAGCGGCTCGACAATCCTCCGCGCCAAAAAGAAGCTCAAAACCAAACTCAGCAACATGGCGGCCCCCCACATCCAAATCAAATCCCGCTGCAAATCCGCCAACTGTTGCCCCGCCTCGCCCGGACTTCGGAAAATGCTCAACGTCCCCACCGCTGCCCCGTCCAACCCCAACAGCGGCCGATCCAGCCTCACCCCCGGCCGCTCCACCTTCTGCCCCGCCACTGAAAACACAAACTCCCCCCCCGTCAACTGCTCCGGCCGCTCGCTCTCCGGGTACCCCGCCACCAGCAAGCTGATCATCGCCGGGCCCCGCGCCGAATCCACCATCACCGGCGTCAAGACCAACTGATAGATCGACCGCCCCTTCACGAAAAACCCCGTCTGCTGCCGAACCCCCGGCTTCACCATCGGCCAGCTCCCCATCGCCGGCGGGTTCCCCGCAATCGTCGCAATCGGCACCCCGCGCGGATCGCACACCACGAAGAACGATCGCTCCCGCAGCCCCTGCGAAAGCATCCCCCGCAACTCCGCCGCCGAATCCCGTATCGTCGCCGCGTCCTGCGTCCCGAAAGCCGCCCGCACATTCGGCAAACTACTCAACAGCAACGCCGCCGTCCCCAACATCTCCTGCCGCGCCTGCCATACGCTTTCGTACGTCAGCACGCTCCCCCGCATCTCCTCTTCCAGCGACCGCGTCGCGCTCCCAATCGCATGCCGCTGCAGAATCCATCCCGTCACCCCAAACAGCAACGTCACCGATCCAAATACCGCCAGCCAAATCTTCCAACGGAGGGACATCTCACTTACCCCCTATATACGGCCCATTCTCCTGCGGTTTAGCCGGATATTCCCGGCCATGTTTAGTCTTGTGCGGCACTTCCAGATACCCGGACTCGGAGACCTTCACCCGCGGCACCGTGAAAATTCCATCGCTCACCACCACCTTCATCTCCAACTTCGAAAGCGTCTCCTGCGTCGCCCGTTCATGAAACAGTCGCAGCCGATACTCGCCCGGCGGCACGTTCGCCACCTGCCAACTGCCATTCGCCAGGGTCACCGCGTAGTACGGCGTCGGCACCACCACAATCACCGCGCTCATGTTCGCATGGATGTTGCAGAACACCCGCACAAACCCCTCCCGCCGAAACACCACCTTCTGCGAAGTCCCCGGCGCATATAACCCCGTATCAAACGGTTGCCCCGCAAAGTTCGAAAACGCATTATGGAAAATTGGATCGTGGTTCGGAAAGTCCACCGTCGATCCCACCGGCACCGCCAGCACGTGCGGAGAAAATTTCTTGTTCTTCTGGTCCAACACCACTCGTCCCGGCGTCATCGCCGCCTTGCCCTGCAGCGGCTCCAGCCACACCACGACCCCGTCCCAGCTCTTCACCTTCGCATCGGTCAGCTCTACCGTCCCCGACACCGTCGCCGCCATCGCCGGCAATACGCTAAAAAATGTAAGCCAGCGAAAGATCATAACGGTTCACCCTCCTTTCTCCTGTCCCCAGGATCACGGACCGGATCTGCAAACTCTCCAGTCCCACCACCACATTCGGCGCAATCCGCACCATCACATTCGCGCCCCCTGTCCGATTCCGCCCGTTCTGCCCCCTTACTAAGTCGCTCTCCCGATCGTCATGAATCCCCGCAAACAGGTTCACCGTCACCCGCCCGGTCACCGCCACCGCCGCCTGCGCCCATCCCCCCCGGCTCCTCACCGCCTCCACGGCCCCTCCGGGCAGAAACCGAAAACCCTGCCGTAACGAACCCAAATGGTGAACATTCTCCCCGTTGAAAAAGGTACCCGTCAGCTCCAACTTCTCCACCGGCTGCGCCTTCCAGTCCAACGTGAAGATCCGCGACGGCACGCTCCGCCCGGTCACGTGCGACGTCGAAACATGCCCTCCCACCCCAAACTCAAACTTGTCCTTCACCCACGCCCCCCGCATCTCCAGCGACGGCCGCCGCAGCGTCACCAGCGCCGGGTTCGCCAGCCCCGCCTGCTCCGAAGTCTGCATCACCGCCCCCTGCAATCGGAAGTCGCCCAGCTTCTCCTCATACCGAATCTGCGGCTGCCACCGCCACAAATTGCCCGCGCTCGTCAACGGCACCACCCCCACCGTCGCAAACGACGTCGGGTTCCATGGCGAAATCAACGGCTTCATCAGCCCCACCGAAACCGACCTCTGCTCCCAAGCCAGCGTCGCCTCCGCCGTCCGCAGTCGAAACGGAACATTCCCCGTCCCCTCCGTATTCCCCTCCCAAAAGTCCCCAAACGCCGAACCCGATACCTTCGCCCCGAAAAACGTCTGCGGCCCATGAAAACGAATTCCCACTACCGATTGGCGAAACGTCAACCCGGCTACCCGCCGGTTCACCGCCGCGCTTGCCTGCGTCGGCGTGTCCACGCCCCCCGCCCCGGCCGAATTCGCAAACACGTTGAACAGCGCCATGCCCGAAAACTCAATCGGAAACCGGCTCGCCGCCTCCACCTTCGTCGACGCCTGCTCCTCAATCCGCCGCTCGGCAATCTCCAGCCGCTCCGGCACCAAGGTGTCCACCTTCGCCCTCAACTCCGCCACCTCGCCCCGCAGCTTTGCGTTCTCGGCCTCTAACTTCTCCAGCCGCGCCAGGATATCCGCCTGCGCCCACAGCGCCGGGACCCACAGCAAAAGTAGTAGTTTACGCATAGAGCATTTCCTTCAACGCCTCCCGCACCGCCGCCGTCGAATACGGCTTCGGAAAAAATCGATCCGCCCCGGCTTTTTCCCCGGGCCCCGCCGACATCGCGATCACCGGAGCCCCCGGCTTCAGCCGTCGAAAGTTCACAATCAACGCCTCGCCGTTCATCCGCGGCAGGTCCAGGTCCGTGCACAACGCATCCGCCCGCCCCAGCATCTCGAACCCGTCAAGCCCGTCATAAGCCACCAGCACGTCCGTGTCCGGCAACAGACTCAACGCCACCGCCAGCGTATCCGCCAGCGCCCGGTTGTCCTCCACCACCAGCACCGTCCGCCTCATGGCAAGAACCGATATCCGATTCCATGCACCGTCAGGAAGTGCCGCGGCACCGCCGGGTCAGCCTCAAACTTCTGCCGCAGCTTCACGATATGGGCGTCCACCGTCCGCGTATGCGGAAACGAGTTGTAGCCCCAAACCGAGTTCAAAATCACGTCCCGCGTCAGCGGCCGATCCGGGTTCTGCAGGAAGAACACGAGCAAGCTGTACTCCGCCGGGGTCAGCTTTATCTCCTGCCCCGCCCGCTGCACCGCCCGCCGTTCAATGTCCACTTCCGTATCCGAAAACTTCAAAACGTGGTGGGCCTCGCCGGACGACCGCCGCAGAATCGCCCGGATCCGCGCAATCAACTCCCGCCGCCCAAACGGCTTCACCACGTAGTCGTCTGCCCCAATCTCCAGCAGCAGCACCTTATCGATTTCGTCCCCCACCGCACTCAGTACAATAATGGGAGTGTGCACTTTGTCCGTGCGCAGTTGGCGGCAGATCTCCACCCCGCTCATCCCTGGTAGACGCAAATCCACCAGAATCAAGTCCGGTTTCAAACTCAACGCCTTCTCATAGCCGTCCCGGCCGTTGGCGCTCTGGTGAACTCGAAAGCTCTCCTGCTCCAGCATCAAGCCGATCGTATCTCTCAAGCTGTCGTCGTCATCGATTACGAGTATGGTCTGCATGCAAGCCGCAAGGAAATTGTACCGAAACGCGCAACGAACGCCCTTGTGTGAACATCTTCTAATTGGAACCCATGCGAATTCTCGTCTCTCTCCTCTTCACCGCCGCCTCCGCTTTGCTTGCTGAGGAGTATAAGTCCGCCGCCGGCAGCACCCCGCCCGCCGACCTCGCCGCCAGCGTCCGCACCCTTTTGAACAAAGAAGGAACCCAGGTAATGAAGGACGGTCAGCTTCTCGCTGAAATCTGGTATCGCTCCGAAGTCCCGGCGGGCCCCGCCACCTCGGAGGCCAATCTCACCATGCCCAACGTCCCCCACGGCTCCCTCCTGGCCGTCATCCGCTTTGCTCAGAAGCATGAAGACCGCCGCGGCCAGAGCGTAGCCCCCGGCGTCTACACCATGCGCTACAGCTACTTCCCCGAAAATGGAACCCACCAAGGTGCCGCCCCGCAGCGCGACTTCCTGCTCCTCGTCCCCGCCGCCGGAGACACCGACGGCAACTCCACCCCGAACTTCGAAGCGCTCCTAACGCTGAGCCGCAAGGCCTCCGGCACCCCCCATCCCGCCGTCTTCAGCCTGTGGAAGGAAGATCCGAAGTTTTTCAAGGAAGGAATCATGGAGAAGCAAGGTGAGCACGACTGGGTCCTGATGCGCAAAATGGGCGTGGTCCCCGTATCCCTGATCCTCGCCGGCCGCGGCGAAGCCTAAAGCGCCGCCCGCATCTCCGTCACCGCCTGCTTCAAACTCGCCACCGGCTCCTTCAGCGGGATGTACTCCATCGTAATGTACCCCTCATACCCAGCCTTGCTGATCGCCTTGTAGATGTTCGCGTAGCTCATCTCGCCCGTCCCCGGCTCATGCCGCCCGGGATTGTCGGCCACGTGGAACACTTTCACATAAGGCATCGCCGCCAGCGCCGTCCGGATCACGTCCCCCCGCTCCACCTGCTCGTGATACAAATCGAACAGCAGGCGCACGTGGTCGTGGTCCACCGCCTTCATCAGCCGCAACCCATCCACGCAGTTCGATAGAAAGTACCCCTGGTGGTTCACCTTCGTATTCAACGGCTCCACGATCAAAGTCACCCCGTACTTCGCCGCCAAGTCCCCACACCGCTTCGCCCCCTCCACCATCTCCGCAAACTGCTCTTCAAACGTCCGCCCCGCCACCGCGTCCCCGGACATCAACAAAGCCACCGGCACCCCCATCCGCTGCGCATATTTCAGGTTCGACTCGACCTCCGCCAACAAAGCCGGCCGCTTCGCCGCCTCCACCATGTTCAACTTCTGGCCCTTCAAGTTCGGAGTCGTCGAAATCGTGTCGATCCCCAGCCCCAGGCTCCGCGCCCGTTTCTGAAAGGCCTCCCCGTCCATCGTCAGGTGCTCGCCCACTAACTCTACGCTCTGCAAGCCCGCCCGCGCCGCAATCTCCAACCGCTCTTCCAGCGTCCCCTTCAGACACCAAAGCATTACCGAACTCGTAATCTTTGCCTTCTTCGGCGGAGCCATCACGACGGGCACTTGCATACTGGCGGCAATCAATTGGCGACGGGTCATACCGTCACAGCGTACCGCATCGCATCCCCTTCCCACCCATCGGCGTGGGCGAAAAGGCGGGTCATGTGCAGCACGATCTCTCGCGTCTTCCGATGCTCGTAGGCGTAGAAATTAGACAGGCTCAGAATCTCGTTCTCGCCCGGCTGCAGCGTATCCACCGTCCGCACCGTCGCCTTCCGCAGCAGCCCGGTATGCCGATCCACCTCGCCCATCACGAACGGAAACCTCGGCCGGTTCCCCCTCGGGTTCGTCGGGGTAATGTTCCCCAACCAGTAGATCCGCCCGTTCGAATGGGTCAGTAGTTGCGAGCACGAACTCGGCGAAAAGAAGTCCTCCCCTCCCTCATACGTCCACGGCACCGGGGCCGACCAGGTCCGCGCCCCATCGTTCGAATAGCTCGCCCACCGATGGCTCGGCCGCTCCGGCGTCTTATCGTTCGACGCCCGGCAAACCAGCAACAGCCGTCCCTCGGTCAACCGCGCCATCGTGGCTTCCATAATGCCCCGGGTCGATTGCTCCGGGCTCAGTCGAATTACATTCGACATCCGCCACCGCAACCGATCCCCGTCCCACTTCCCCAGCAAGACCGCCGTCTCATGCCACGTATAGCCCTGCCCCGGGTTGTAGTATTCCCCCTTGGAACCCAATGGCGTAATCTCCACCGGCACGCAGATCGTCCCGTCGGCAAGCGTCAACGGCACGCAACTCTGGTCCCCCATCATCACCGAATTCTTCCCGGCCCTTACCCCGGGCAGCGGATGCGCCGCGCTGAACTCAGCCCCTTCATGAATCACCTGATGCGTCTTCCCCGCGTAGGTATAGAAGAGCTGCCACCGTCGCATCCCTTCGAGCGGATCATCCGTCGGCAACACCCCTTCCATGAAGAACTCAAGATATCGCCCCGTCGGCGGATCCACATAGCCGCAGCGCAGGTGCTTCCGATACATCCCCTCCGGCCGCTTCTCCCCGGTCATGATCGTCTCCGGCGCCGACCACGTCACCCCATAGTCGGTCGACCGCCGGCGGTACGCCACGTCGATCGTGTCCGACCGGCTCCAGCGCTGTTCGATCGAGTTCATCTCGCCTCCGCTGCGCTGCGTATAGAAGGCGTAAGCCATGATCGCCGTGCCCTTCCCCGGGCTCGGTATGAAGACGCTCCGGCGTTGCGCCAACGCGGCCGCGGGCAGGGCGCCAGGTAGGGATAAGAAGAGGCGACGGTCCATCCGATCTATTCTTCCTGATTCATCACCTCAATGCATACCGGTTCAGGTTCGGGAGACTCGCTATATACTGGGGACATGAATCGCCGTGCGTTGTTGCAGGTTGGGAGCGCGCTCCCGGTGGCTGGGCCGGCGGCGCTGGCGCAGATCTCCTCCACCCCCGAGTGGAAGCCCGAGCTCTTTGATAGCCATACCAACGAGACCGTCGTCGTCCTCAGCGAACTCATCATCCCCGCGACCGACACCCCCGGCGCGAAGGCCGCCCTCGTCAACCGGTGGCTCGACCGCTTGCTGGCCGCCGGACCCGTCGCCCAGCGCGACGCGTTTCTGGAAGGTCTCCGCTGGCTCGACGGCTATGCCATCAAGCAGCACAGCGCCCCGTTCGCCAAGCTCACCGAACCCCAGCAGGTGGCCATTCTAAAGACCCTCGATTCCGAAGGCACCGGACCCGGCCAACGCTTCTTTCGCCTTGCCAAGATGTGGACCTCCCGCATCTATTACCAAACCAACATCGGCATGCGGGAACTCAACAAAGGCGGTAGAGTGCCCAGCATCAAGGACATGAACTGCTCAACTACCCCGAAAGCGTAACGTACCTGTACTCGCTCGGCAACGAGCTGAAGTCAGCCAAGCTCGACCTGGAACAGGTCGGGGTCGTGTGGGATGCGATGGGCTTCCCTACCTCCCAGCCGCCCGTTATCCACGTCGCCGGCACCAACGGCAAAGGCTCCACCTGCGCCCTGATCGAAGCCGCGATCCGCGCCACCGGCGTTAAGACCGGCCTCTACACCTCCCCCCATCTCGTCCAGCCCACCGAGCGGATCCAGATCAACGGCGTGCCCGTCAGCAGCGCTGAGTTCGCCGACGCCTTCGCCGCCGTTCACGCGGTCTCCGAGCGCCTGATCGACGAAGGCAAGCTCGAGACCCACCCGTCGTACTTCGAAACCGTCACGCTCATGGCCTTCTTCGTCTTCGCCGAACGAAGCGTCGAGTGCGCCATCGTCGAAGTCGGCCTCGGCGGCAGACTCGACGCCACCAACCTTGTCCGCCCCGAACTCTGCGTCATCACCCCCATCGACTTCGACCACGAAGCTTGGCTTGGCAAGAGCATCACGGCCATCGCCGGTGAAAAGGCCGGCATTCTGAAGCCCGGGGTCCCCGCCGTCATCGCCCAGCAACGAGCCCAAGCCACGGACGTCATCGGCGCTCGCGGCCAAGTGGTCGGTGCCACCCTCCACCGCTCCGCCGAAGTCGTCATGGAAGTCGTCTCGGCTGATGCGTACGGCAGCACGCTACGCTTCGACGGCGTCGAAGTCCGCTGCCCCCTGGCCGGCGAGCACCAATGGGAGAACGCGCGCACCGCGGCACGGGCCCTGCAACTCCGCGGCGTCCCCCTCGCCGGCATGGCCACCGCCATTTGGCCGGGCCGCCTGGAGCGCATCAGCCAGCATCCGGAGATCATACTCGACGGCGCGCATAACCCCGCCGGAGCCCAGGCGCTCGCCCGCTACATCCAAAAGTTCCACGCCGGCCGCCGCATCGGCATGATCTTCGGCACCATGCGCGACAAGGCGTTTGAAGAGATCACCTCCATCCTGTTCCCCGTCGTCGACGAACTCATCTGCACAGCCCCCGACCAAGCCCGCGCCCTCCGGCCGGAAGCGATTCTCGACTTGGCTCCCCATCCCAACGCCCGCGCCGCCGAAAACCTGGCCGCCGCCCTGGCGCTTCCCCGCCATTGCGACGTACTTTTCATCACGGGGCCGCTTTACCTGGTAGGAGACGCAAGGGC
>JBBRIO010000184.1:0-9127 GCA_038220855.1 Bryobacterales bacterium
GATGCGGAAGTTTCTCGAGTACGAGGCCGACCGCTACCTCTCCGCCCGCGGCCGTGAACCGTTGAAGGAACGGCCGATGTTGACGGTGGAAGCTTCGCAAGGCTACATTCACTATCGCAAGGGTAGCGTCGTCGTCTACCACCTGAAAGAGATGATCGGCGAGGAGGCCATCAACCGCGCTCTGCGCAAGGTGATCGCGCAGTACGCCTACAAACCCGCGCCCTACCCGACCTCCCACGCGCTCGTCGACGCCTTGCGCGAAGAGACCCCGGCGGAGCTTCAATACCTGATTAAAGACCTGTTCGAAGACATCACGCTGTTTGCCAATCGCACGACGGCGGCCACCGCCAAGCGCCGGTCCGACGGCAAATTCGACATCACCATCAACGTCGAAGCCCGCAAGTACAAGGCCGATGAAAAGGGCAACGAAGTGGAAACACCGGTCGCCGACCAGATCGAGATTGGCGCCTTCGCCAAACCGGAGAAAGGCCAGCGCTACGGCAAGACGCTGTATCGTCAACGGGTCGCGCTGAAATCCGGCAAGGCGCAGTTCACCTTCACCGTCGACGCGGTGCCGGAGAAAGCGGGCATTGACCCGTTCCGGCTCCTGATCGACCGGGTGCCCAGCGACAACATGAAGACCGTGACGGTGCTTTAACGCAGCGTCTGCGCCGGGTCTACGAGGCGAGCCCGTAGAGCGGGCAGCAGCGCGGCGGCGATGGCCAAAAGCCCGACGCCAAGCACGACGCCGGCCAGCGCCAGGGGGTCCGTTTCCGCGACGCCGAACAACTGACTGCGAATCAAATCCGCGAGGGCGTACGCCCCCACCAGCCCCAGCGCCAAGCCCGGTATCGCCAGGCGAATCCCCTGCCCCAGTACGAGTCGCAGGATGTCGCCTCGCGATGCCCCGAGGGCCGCCCGCAGGGCCATCTCTCGCTGCCGCGCAGCCGCCAGCGAAGCGATGACCCCGTAGATGCCCACGCCTGCCAGCAGGATCGCCACGAGCGCCAGGCCGCCACTAATGCCCAGCGCAATCCGGCGCTCCCCCACGCTCCGTTCCACCCACTCCGCCATCGGTTTCGGCGAGACACTTTGCAACTGCCCATCGACGCGCCGCAGCGAGGCGGCCAGCGCCGCCGGCATGCCCGCCTCGTCCCGCTCAGCGCGCGCGACCACCTGCATTCCTTCAATCGGAAACTGCGCGATGTTCAGAAAGATTTCCGGCAGCGGCGCGCTGTCGAGCGCTTGCTGGCGCGCATCGCTGACGACCCCAACGATCACCGCCGCCTGCGCCCCGTTCCACTGGAACTCCACCCGCTGACCGAGGCCCCGACCGAACTGGCGCAGAAACGCCTGATTCACAAGCGCGACATTCTCCCCCTCGTTCGTTCGGAACAGCCGCCCGTCGACGAGCCGGAACCCGAGCGTTTCAAAAAAGCCGGTCGAGGCGATGCTTCGCCGCGCCGCTTGCGGCTCTTCCCCCGGGAACTGGAATCGCGACGCGGCGCTATTGCCAAACAGCGGCAAACGAGAGCCCACGCCGGCCGCAACCACCCCCGGCACCGCCCGCAACTCAGCTTCCAAACGCGGGTAGAAAGCCGCCATTTTCGCGTCCGTATCGTAACGGCCTTCTGGTATGCCGAGGCCGAATCGATAGACCTGCTCGACGCGGAAGCCGGGGTCGACCGCCAGCACCTGTTGCAGGCTGCGGGCCAGCAACAGGCACCCGGCCAGCAGCACCACGCTCACCGCCACTTCGGCCGCCACGATGGCGGAACGAATCCGATGGCTCCGTCGACCGCCCGCGACCGCGGGGCCGCCTTCGCGCATCTCCTGTTCCAGCACCAAGCGCCGCGCCCGCCAGAGCGGTAGCAGCGGCAGCAGGAGTGCCGTTAACACTCCGCACCCCAGCGCAAACGCCATCGTCACCGCGGAAGGCTCGACGCGGAACGGAACCAGACGCAGCAAGACAATCGACAGCGCCGCGCCGCCCAACGTGCCCGCCAAACTGACCACCAAGCTCTCGCGGAAGAATCCGAGCGCAAGGTCGCTCAGTCGAGCACCCAGCGACAACCGAATGGCCAATTCTCGCCGCCGCCGATCAAAACCAACCAGTAGCAAGTGGCCCAGGTTGGCGGCGGCAATCAGCGTCAGCAGCAGCGCCCCGACGGCCAGAATATCCAGCGGACGATGGTAGCGCCCCTGCACTTCCTGCCGCAAATTTCGCAGCAAAATCCCGCCCTCTCGATGGGTGGCGTACGCCCCGCTCCACTGCCCGGCCAGCACGTTCATCGCCGCTTGCGCCTGCTCTGCGGGCTTGGCCAAACGGCCAATCGCCGACAGGGTCCGCGCCTCGCGACGGCCCCCGTAGTCGGCGTGCGAAAGCGGAATCCAAGCCCCCACCGGCTCCTCGTTCCAACTGTCGCGGAACCCGGCCGGCAGGACCCCGATCACCGTTACCGGCTGGCTATTCATCAGCACCCGCCGCCCCAGAACGTTCCCCTCGCTGCCGAACAATCGTTGCTTTGCCCCGGCGCTCAGTACGACTACGCTGGGTTCGTTTTCCTGAAACATCCGCCCTTCCACCGGCGATACCCCCAACACGGTCAGCCAGTCGGCCGTCACCATGCCGGCAATAATCACGTGCACCGCGCCGCCATCAGCCCCTTGGAAGCCGAAGCTGCGCGGCCGCCCCACCGCGACGGCGGAGAAGGCTCCCGACTTCTGATAATCCTGCAGCGCTTCCAGCGACGTATCCGCTTCGACGCCGTTGCGGAGCGTCTCGTGCACGGCCATCAGTTCGTCCGCATTGCGATACGGCAGCCCTTGCAGAACCAGCGCCTGCGCCGCCGTGTATACCGCCGTGTTGGCCCCAATCGCCAGCGCCAGAATCAACGCGGCCAAAAGAAAAAATCCGGAAGTTCGTCTCATCCTATCCGCGGCGAGAAAGGTACCGGTCGATAATCGCGATCTGCTCCACCACCCGCTCCCGGTCGCGCGCCTCTGGCATCAACGCCAGGTAGCTTTCAAAGTCGGAGCGAGCGGCTTGAAACTTCTTCAACTCCACATTCACAGCGCCGCGGAGGATGTAGCTATCAGCGTCGGTCGGGCTCGCTTGCAACAGCAGATCGAGTACCTGCGACGCTTTCGGAAACTGCTTGCCCTTCAGGTAGATGCTCCGCAAATTATTCAGCATCCGAATGATGATTTGCCGGGAAGTGACGGGTTGCAAAAGATGTGGCGTCGCCGATAGATCCATCCCGGTCAGCTCCCTCGCAAAATCTAGGCACGCCTCGCCGGTCATCAGCGTCCCCTGATGAAAAACGTCGATGTACGTTTTGAAGCCTTCGTCTTCGTAGCTGCACAGGAAATGGCCCGGCAGTCCGATGCCATATACCGGCATCTCCAGCCGCTCCGCCACCGCCATATAAACGACGCAGAGCGAAATCGGAATGCCGGTCCTCGAGGCGATCACCTCGTTCAGGCAACTGTTCCGGGCGTTGTAATAATCCTGTTCATTCCCCGAGAAGCCCTGCTCGCGAAAGAGAAACTCGTGCAGAATCTGCAGTCGTTCAACGCCGTCGTATTCCATGCGCATCCGCTCGTCGATCTCGTTGGCATACGAATCCAGGATGTCGATAAACGGGCCCGGGTCGAGCATCGGGAATTCGATCGTGGCCAATTCCAACGCCGCCAGTTCGAGCGGCGCGTCGGAATCCTCACGGGTCAGGATGTCAATTAACGCATCCATAGGGTCCACCGTTAGAATAACAAAGCGTGCGCGTAATTTTTTTCGCCCTTTCCCTTGCTATTTTACCGGCCCAGGAACTGGTGTGGCAACGAGTTCTGCCGGACGAAGGCCTGACCGGCGGGGCGGGGCGATTCACGTGGGGTCGACGCGTGCTGCGATGGTCAGGAGCCAAGTCCCGCGAGGTGGCCCGATCACCCCACGGCTATGACGATGGCGGCTGCGTGTTCGCAAAGGAAGACCTGATCCTGGCCGAGCGCCCGGCCACGGGCCCGCTCGGCCGCTTGGTTCATCTTCCCGCGCCGCGCTACAAACCGGTCGTGATCGATACCGGCGTCGAACTGCACGATTGCGTGCCGGCCACGCTATTCGGCCGTTCGGGATTTTTGATGGTCCATCGCTTCACGCAGGTCCGCTTTTATTGGTTAACCGCCGGCCGATGGCAGATGCAGGAAATCTATTCGATCTACACCGCTTCGCGCCAGGGCGGGCTGGCGGTTTTCGACGTTGACGGCGACGGACGCCAAGATATTGTTTGCGGCAACTACTGGGTCCGCAGCCCCGAGCGATTCGATCTGCCTTGGCATATCTTTGCCATCAACCTGCTCCATGCCGAGCCGGAGGACGCAAACTTCGTCCTCGCTCCCTGGCGGCGGGAACTCCTGGCGCTTCAACGCGAGCGCGTGCCCACCCCGCTCCGCCGTTTCACCCCGCTGGCCGACCGTAAGCAACTTTGGGCCGAATCAACCACCGGCGAATATCAACACCCCACAGCAATCTCCCCCCAGGGCAGCGAACTCTGGATCGGCGACGCGGCCGGCGTGACCGCGTGGCCCTCCGGCCGCCGCTGGGCCACCGGCCATCCGGTCATCGCGATTCTACCCGGCGGCCTCGTCGTCGGCCCCGATCGCGTCACCCGTTGGCTGCTTCAGCCCTTGCGCAAATAGGCGTCGTCGCCCCGAACCCAATCCGCGCGGACGGGCGCAAACAGGTCGAAAACCCACGATTTTTCCAGCGCGATCACCCGATGGACTACATTCGAGGGAATCTGCAACGCCTCTCCGGCTTCGATCGTAATGTCCTCATCGGCCGTGATGAACTGCAGCCGGCCTTCCATCAAAATCGTCACCTGTTCGTTCTCATGGTGATGATCGGGTACCATCGCTCCTTTCTCCATTTCGAGCCGCGCGATCGTGATCCGGTCGGTATGAATCGCCCGCCGCGCCAAGGCCGAACTGAGTTGTTCAAGAGGGATGCTATTCCAACGATGGAGCTTCATGGGGTTGATCGTGTATTCTAACAGGAGTTGTAAATAGGCCGTTTGGAAGGGTTTTTAATGAAAGGTGTTGTATTGGCTGGCGGTACGGGAAGCCGGTTGTTTCCGCTCACAAAGATTACGAATAAGCATCTGCTGCCGATCTACGACAAGCCGATGATCTACTACCCCATCCAGACCCTGGTGGACGCGGGCATCCGAGACATCCTGATCGTCACCGGCGGTCGAAACGCCGGCGACTTCCTTCGGCTTTTGGCCAACGGCAAAGAGTTCGGGTTGACGCACCTCGACTTTACTTATCAGGAAGGCGAAGGCGGAATCGCCGAGGCCCTCTCGCTCGCCGAGCATTTCGCCGACGGCGAACGCATCTGCGTCATCCTGGGCGACAACATTATCGAGGGCTCCATCCGCGACGCCGTGCAGGAGTTCATGACCCAACCCGGCGGTGCCAAAATTCTGCTCAAAGAAGTGGAAGACGCCGAACGATTTGGGGTGGCCGAAATCGTCGACGACAAGATCGTCGGGATCGAAGAAAAGCCGCAAGCGCCGAAGTCGAACCTCGCCGTCACCGGCTTCTACCTATACGACGAACACGTTTTTGAAAAGGTAAAGGGCCTTGAACGTTCCGCCCGCGGCGAGTTGGAAATCACCGACGTGAACAACTCCTACATCGCCGACGGCGCGATGACCTTCTCCTACCTCGACGGCTGGTGGACCGACGCCGGAACCTTTGAAAGCCTCCTCCGCGCTAACAACCTCGTCGCCGAAACCATCGCCAAGAAGGCCGAACTTTGAACGACAAGGGCATCGGTCAAGTCATCCTGAAGCCCGATTGCGACAAGCTGATCCCTGGCGTCAAGGTGTTCCCCGTGCCGCTTTGGCCGGACGACCGCGGCTACTTCCTCGAAGTCGCCCGGATCGGCCAGGGCCCGGTCGCGGAGTTCCCGGCGGCGACGACGCAGGTCTCCACCGCCCTCAGCTATCCCGGCACCATCAAGGCCTTTCACATCCACAAGCACCAGACCGACTGCTGGCTCGCGGCGGCCGGTATGTTCCAAGTCGCGCTGGTGGATCTACGCGAAGGCTCTCCCACCCATGGCCTGCGCAACACCCTCTACGTCGGCGTGCTGCGGACGTGGCAGATCATCATCCCCCCCGGCGTCGCCCACGGCTACAAGGTCATTGGCGGCGACCCCGGCGTTCTCGTTTACCTGACGAATCGCCTCTACGACCCCTCCGACGAGGGCCGGATTCCCCACAACGATGCCGCCATCAACTACGACTGGGAGCTTCAACACAAGTGAAATTAATCGTCACCGGAGGAGCTGGATTCATCGGGTCCGCCTTCGTCCGTCTCCTCCTCTCGACCCCCGGCCCGTACGAAATCACTGTGCTGGACAAGCTGACTTATGCTGGAAACCTGGATAATCTGGAGCCGGTCTCGAGTGATCCCCGCTACAAATTCGTCCAGGCTGACATCACCGACGCTGTCGCCGTGAACACCGTGGTAGCCGAAACGCAGCCGGACGCCATCGTCCATTTCGCCGCCGAAAGCCACGTCGACCGCAGTATTCTGTCACCCGAACCGGTGGTGCAGACCAACATCTTTGGCACCTTCACGCTTCTGGAAGCCGCCCGCCGCGCCGGCGTGGGCCGCTTCCTGCATGTCTCAACCGACGAGGTTTACGGCTCCATTCCAGAGCCCCACGAGGCCGACGAGAACTATCCGCTCATCGCCAGCAGCCCTTATTCGGCGTCCAAAGCCGGATCCGACCTTCTCGCCCTTTCGTATTGGACGACCTATAAAATGCCGGTCATGGTCACGCGGGCCTCGAACAACTACGGCCCCTACCAGTTTCCGGAAAAGCTGATTCCGCTCATGATCGCCAACGCCCTCGACGGGAAGCCGCTACCGGTTTACGGCGACGGCCAGCAAATCCGCGATTGGCTCTACGTTGACGATCATTGCCGCGCGATCCTGGCCGTGCTCGAAAAGGGCCGGGCCGGCGAGGTGTATAACATCGGCGGGAGCCGGGCGCTACCGAACCTCGAAGTGGTCCAACGCATCATCGCCGCTACTGGTCTCGACGAAACGTCCATCCGATATGTGACCGACCGCCCCGGCCACGATCGCCGCTATGCGCTCACGAGCGATAAGCTCACCCGCGAAACCGGTTGGGCACCGCAGGTCGAGTTCGAAGCCGGACTGGCTGCCACCATCGATTGGTACCGCACCAATACCCGTTGGATCGAACGTGTCCGCACCGGGGCCTACCGCGACTACTACAACCAAAACTACGAGAACCGCTAGCGCTGCGCCAATCGCGGCGCTGATTTCTCGACGGGCCGAAGGAACACCCCGACGGCCTTGTCGTCGGTCTCCAGCAAGCAGACGAACTCGGTCTCGGTCGTCTTCCCGTTGGGCTGGATCACGAACGCCCGGCCCCACAAAACTTTCGATACTTTCTGCGTCCCCACCGCCGCGGTTGGCGAAGCCACGGGCTCGCCCTGCTTGGCCGGAATTCGAAACTGCGCGCCCGACCGTCCCTTCACGAGCTCCTCTTGGTAATGCCGTTCGCACGGCTCGTTAGCCCACAGCACGCCGCCAATCAATCCCATCGCCAACAGCTTCATAGCACCTTGGTCGCAATCGATTTTGCCTGCAAAAACTGGAGCAGGTAGTCCGGCCCACCGGCCTTCGAATCGGTCCCGGAAAGGTTGAACCCACCAAAGGGATGTGCCCCCACCATCGCCCCGGTACACTTCCGATTCAAGTACAGATTGCCCACGTGGAACTCCACTTTCGCGCGTTCCAGATGCTCCGGGACGAACGAATACACCGCCCCGGTCAGCCCATAGTCGCTATCATTAGCCAACTCCAATGCATGGTCAAAATCCCGCGCCTTCGTCACCGCCAGCACCGGTCCGAAAACCTCTTCCTGAAACAGCCGCGCCGTCCGGTCGACGTCTGCGAACACCGTCGGCCGCAGGAAGTAACCCGGCCCCGCGGCCTCACTCCCACCGGCCACCAACCGCCCTTCGCTCCGCCCGATCTCCATATATTGCAGAATGCTTTTCCGCGCCCCCGCGCTGATCACCGGCCCCATCGCAAACGCCGGGTCCGTCGCATCGCCCACCGTCAACGCCGTCACCAGCGGCTCTAAGCGGCGCAGGAATTCGTCGTAGACCGCCTCATGCAGAATCGCCCGGCTGCACGCCGAACACTTCTGACCCTGATAGCCAAACGCCGCCGCCACCACGCCTTTCACCGCCGCGTCCAAGTCACATTCCGCGTCAACGACAATCGCATCCTTGCCGCCCATCTCCGCCACCACGCGACGAATCCACTTCAGGCCGGTCTGCGGTTTTGCCGCCAGTTCATTGATCCGCAAGCCTACTTCGCGCGACCCCGTGAAACTCACAAATCGCGTCAGCGGATGGAGCACCAACTCATCGCCGATCACGTTCCCACTCCCGACGCACAACGCCAGCGCCCTAGCTGGCAAGCCCGCCTCCCACAGCACTTCCACAAACTTCGCCGCCACGATCGGCGTATCGCTCGAAGGCTTCAGCACCACGGTATTGCCACACACCAGCGCCGCCGCCGTCATCCCGGCCAGAATCGCCAGCGGGAAGTTCCAAGGCGGAATCACCACGCCCACGCCCAGCGGCAGGTACTCGATCTCGTTCCGCTCTCCAGGCATCTGGATCAACGGATCCGGGTTTGCCCAACTCAACATCTGCCGCGCGTAGTACTCGCAAAAGTCGATCGCCTCGGCGGTGTCCGCTTCGGCCTCTGCCCAGCTCTTGCCCGACTCCAGCACCAGCCACGCGTTGAACTCGTTTTTGCGTTCCCGCAGAATCGCGGCGGCCTTCACGACGACTGCCACCCGCTCGGCCACCGGCGTCCGCGCCCATTCCGGAAAGAACGCAGCCGCATCGGCCACCGCCTCCCGCGCCATGGCCGCCGTCGCCTTCGCGTGCAGCCCCACGGTCTCATCGGGCAGAGACGGATTTACGGAACGAAGCCAATCCTCGGTCCGCACCGCTTGGCCCGCAATCCACAACGAATACTCTCGCCCGAAGGACGCGCGCACTTGCGT
>JBBRIO010000185.1:0-9072 GCA_038220855.1 Bryobacterales bacterium
GCCATCATGGACCGGATCCAAGTCACCGAGGACGACCGGCCCCTCATTCACTTCCTCATCGACCAACATCTGGCTCTGTCGTCCGTAATGAACTCGCGCGACCTCAGCGACCCCGCCACGGCCGAACACCTCGCCTCCCGCGTGCAAACCGTCGAACGTCTCCGCTACCTCACGTTGATGACCTATGCCGACATCAGCGGCGTCAACGCCACGTCGATGACCCCCTGGCGCCTCGAACAGCTTTGGCGCATCTATGCCATCGGCCAGCGTGAACTCACGAAGGAACTCGACACCGACCGGATCGGCACCGCCGCCGCCCACCCGTTTCTCGAAGGCTTCCCCCAACGCTACCTCCGCACGCACAGCGAGGCCGAGGTCGCCCAGCATATCGCCCTCGCCGACAGCGCGCGCGATTCCGGGGTCGGGATCGAACTCTCTCGCCAAGGCGGCATTTGGAATCTGCTCGTCATCACCCGCGATCGTCCCAAGTTGTTCGCCGCTCTCGCGGGCACCCTCGCCGGCTCCGGTATGGATATCGTCAAGGCCGAAGCCTTCGCTAACCATCTCGGTGACGTGCTCGATTCGTTCACCTTCTCCGATCCCGGCCGCAACCTCGAACTCAACCCGCCCGAGATCGATCGGCTCCGCCATACCGTCGAACGGGTCGTCCTCGGTAATCTCGACGCCACCACGCTCCTCGCCAGCCGCCGCCGCCCGGTGGTCGCCAAAACCAAACCCGCCGTCAGGCCCGCCGTCTACTTCGATAGCGAAGTCAGCGACCACGCCACTCTCGTCGAAATCATCGCCGAAGATCGGCCCGGCCTGCTCTTTGACCTCGCTTCCACCATTTCCCACGCGGGGTGTAACATCGAGATCGTGCTCATCGATACCGAAGCTCACAAAGCCATCGACGTCTTCTACCTCACCAAAGAGGATCGGAAACTGACCGCTGAGGAAGTCGCCGCCCTCGAACGCCGCTTGGCTGATGTATGCCAGGTCTCCTAAGCCGCCGGACGGTCCTGGCCGCCCTCGCCGCGCCCCGCCGACCGAATCTTCTGCTCCTTCTCCCCGACCAATGGCGTCCGGACTGGATGCCCGGTCAACCCAATATCCCGCTGCGCTTGCCAAATCTCGAGAAATTGCTCGCGCGCGGCGTCAAGTTTACCCACGCCATCACCCCCTCCCCCCTCTGCGCGCCGGCCCGCGCCTGCCTCGCTTCCGGCCTCGAATACGAGCGTTGCGGCGTCCCGAGCAACGCCTTCAATTACCCGCTTACCCAGAGGACTTACTACCAACTCCTCCGCGATTCCGGCTATCACGTCATCGGCTGCGGCAAACTCGACCTGCACAAGAAAACTGAAGACTGGGGCCTCGACGGCCGCCGCCTCGTTCGCGAATGGGGCTTCTCCGACGCCATCGATAACGCCGGCAAAATGGACGCCGTCCGCAGCGGCGTGCCGGTCCCGAAAGACCCCTATATGAAACTTCTCCACGACCACGGCCAGGCCGAGGTCCACGTGAAGGATATGCGCCAGCGCAAGGGTTACGCCGGCACCTATCCCACCCCGCTCCCCGATTCGCTCTACTGCGATAACTTCATCACGCGCAACGCGCTGACTCTCCTCAACGCCGCCCCGGCGAACAAACCCTGGCACCTGGCCGTCAACTTCACCGGCCCCCACAACCCCGTCGACATCACCGCCGGCATGGAGAAGACCGTCCGCGACCGCTCCTACCCCCAGCCCAACCGAAATACGGAATACGAAGCCACCCATCACGTCGCGATCCGGCAGAACTACTCCGCCATGTGCGAGAACATCGACCGCGGCATCGGCGAAATCCTCGCCGCCGTCGAGCAGCGCGGGGAGCTCGAGAACTCGATCGTCATCTTCTCCTCCGACCACGGCGAAATGCTCGGCGACCACAATCGCTGGGGCAAGCACGTCCCTTACCAAGCCTCCGTCGGCATCCCCATGGTCGCCGCCGGGCCCGGCGTCAAAGCCCGCGGCGAGTCCAACGCTCTCGTTTCCCTTCACGATCTTACCGCCACCTTCCTCGACTACGCCGGCGTTAAGAAACCGGCCGCGATGGACAGCCGCTCGCTTCGTCCGCTCCTCGCCGGGCGCACGAAAGTCCACCGCTCTCACCTCGTCTCCTCCCTTGAAGGCTGGCGCATGGTTTGGGACGGTCGCCACAAGCTCATCGAAGGCTACGAGAAGGAACCCCAGTTGTTCGACCTTCAGACCGATCCGCTCGAAAACTCGAACCTTTCGGCCCAGCCATCAAAGATTCGGTCTCATTTGAAAACTCTTCTGCCGGGCTAGATAATTCACAATCCGGTCAAGCGAATCCGATTTATACTGGTGAATATGAAGTCGACTTCACCTTCGGAGCCGCGTCGCGGTTTTCTCGTCGCCTCGATCACCGGCCTGATGGGTCTCATCACCGCCGCCCTCGCCCTCCCCTCGGCCGGCTATCTCCTGGGTGGTTCGAAACATAGACGCCCCGCCGACTGGGTCGCCGCCGGCGACATTGCCAAACTGGAACCGAATGTCCCCGAACACGTCGTTTTTGAGCGCATTCGGCGAGACGGCTGGAAGACGGTGAAGGAAAAGGCCAGCGCCTGGATGATCAAGACCGGCGAGAAGCAGGTGGTCGCTTACTCGCCCGTTTGCACCCATCTCGGCTGCGCAGTCAGTTGGGACGGCGCGGCGAAGAACTTCGCCTGCCCGTGCCATACCTCCAGCTTCGGTACCGACGGTAAAGTGCTCGCCGGCCCCGCGCCCCGCGCCCTCGACCGGTTCGACATCAAGATCGACGGTTCGACGATTCTTCTCGGCGAAATTCGCCAGTCCGACAAGGCCTAGTCATGATCAAATCCGCCCGCGCCTGGATTGAGGACCGCACAGGCCTGGAATCCGGCATCAACCACTTCTTGAACGAAGACATCCCCGCTTCGAGCGGTTGGCACCAAGTCTTCGGCAGCATCGCCATGTTTCTGTTCCTGGTGCAGGCGTTCACCGGCATCATGCTCGCGTTGAACTATGCGCCCACCACGAGTGAGGCGCACAGCAGTCTCCGCTACATCCTGACCGAACTCACCGCCGGACGCCTCATGCGCGGTCTCCACCATTGGGGCGCCAGCATGATGATCGTCGTCGTCGTCCTGCACATGCTGCAAGTCTTCCTCTGGGGCGCTTACAAAAAACCCCGCGAGGCGACGTGGATGCTCGGCGTTGTTCTCCTGCTGCTCACCCTCGGCTTCGGGCTCACCGGCTATCTGCTGCCCTGGGATAACCGGGCTTACTGGGGCACGGTGGTCACCACGCAAATCGCCGCCAAGGCTCCGGTCATGGGCCCTTACATTCTGACTCTGCTCGGCAGCCGGGACGGCCAGATCGGCGCGGTCACCTTCGCCCGCTTCTACGGCGCCCACGTGCTCATCCTGCCCGCCGTCTCCGCGCTTCTGATCTTCCTCCACGTCTATCTCGTTCGCCGCCACGGCGTCGCGCCCGCCCCCGTCGAAACGGCCCCCCCAATTAAGTTCTACCCCCGCCAAGTGTTCAAGGACACCGTCGCCATCTTCGTCACCTTCGCGGTGCTCTTTATCCTCGCCGTGGCGGTTCGCGTCCCGCTCGGCAAACTCGCCGACCCCACCGACGTTTCCTTTATCCCGCGTCCGGAGTGGTACTTCCTCTTTCTCTTCGAGCTCCTGAAGTATTTCGAAGGGCCGCTCGAAATCGTCGGCAGCATGGTGCTACCGGGCATCGCCGTCATGCTGCTTTTCCTCACGCCGTTTATCGACCGCGGAAAGGCCATTCGCCTCCGTCAGCGCACCGGGGCCATCGGCGTCCTGCTCCTTGCTTTGATTGGTTGGGGCGGGCTCACGGCTGCCGCGCTTTCTTCCACTCCTCATCGGGATGCCTGGAAGGGCTTCTCCGCCGAAGAGATGGCGGCCGTTGGCAACTTCCGCCGCGCCGATTGCTGGAAGTGCCACGCCTCCAGCCCCGGCGAGTCCCGCCCCGGACCGAACCTCGCCGATATCGCCGTCCTCCGCGATCGCGACTGGCTCGTCAAGCACTTCAAAGACTCAAGTGGCGAAGCCGGGCGCTCCCTCCGCGACATCCAATGGAAGCAACTCGCCGCCTTCCTCCCCAAGCTTGATGATGACAACGTCGCCAGCCTCCACGCCATTCCCCAAACCCTGGTCGCCGGGGCCCTTGTCTACCAGCAAAACAACTGCGGCGCCTGCCATTTCATCAACGGCGCCGGGATGAAGACCGGCCCGCCGCTCAATGGCGTCGCCAAACGCTGGGATCGCAAGTGGATGGAAGAGCATTTCATCGACCCGGATAGTAAATCCCCCGGCACCATCATGCCGGCCTACAAATTCTCTCCGGCCGACATGACTGCGATCCTTGACTATATGATGTATTTGACTGAATGAATGCATCCGACGACCCAGCGAGCCGCGTAACCGGAAGTGACCTGACGCCCCATCGCGAATGGAATCCCCTGATCAGCCAGATCGCCACCGGGGACCCGGCCGCCCTCTCTGAACTCCATGCGCAGGCGGAGCGATATGTGACAACCATTGTGGCCCGTGTAGTCCGCAACGAGGCGGAAACGGAGGAGGTCGTCAACGACGTCTTCCAACAGGTGTGGAAGCTCGCGAAACACTATGACCCCGTCCGCTGTAATGCTCACTCCTGGATCGCGATGATGGCGCGCAGCCGTGCGCTCGATCGGTGGCGGACCGTCGCCTCGCGCACGCGCCTCGTCGAGACCCAGGAACACCTGCCGGAACATCCGACGGCCCCGGCCAGTAGCCCGGAAAATCTCGCGGTCGATCGACAAACCAGCCACTCCATCCGCTCCTCGCTCGAGCAGTTGCCACCCGAGCAGCGCGAGGCCATTCAACTCGCCTTCTTCGAAGGACTCAGCCACGCCGATGTCGCCGAACGGTCCGGCCTCCCGCTCGGCACCGTGAAAACGCGGATCCGGCTCGGCCTGCTAAAATTGCGCGAGCAGTTGCCCGTCTCTCGTCCAATCACTCAAGGAGCCGCGAATTGAACCCCGAATCGATCCGCGACCAAGCCCTGCTCTACGCCTCCGGCGAACTGAGTCAGGAAGACCGCGATGCCTTTGAAGCCCTGCTCGCCGCCGGGGACCCCATCGCCACGGCCGAAGCCGAGGCGTTCCTCGATATCGCCGAGGCCCTGCTGCCGCCCGCTCCGCCGCCGCCCGGCTTCCGCGTCCTCCGCCAAACGCAGAACCAAGCCCGCCCCACGCCTTACCCGGGCGTCACCGTTGAGGTGCTGCACCTCGATCGGAAGGCCCGCACGGTGACGACGATTCTGACCCTCAAACCGGGAGCGGAGTACCCGTCCCACCGGCACACCATCGCCGAACAATGCCTCGTGCTTTCCGGCGACGTCTGGTCAGGCTCGCTCGAACTCACGGCCGGCGATTTCCAGGTTGCCGCCCCTGGCTCGACCCACCACGTCATCACCACCCGCGGCGGATGCCGCCTGCTGCTCATCTCCGGGATCCACGACGAAATTCTGGCCTAGCGTTTGAAGACGGTCGTATCGGGGTGGTACCGCTGCCAATCGAACCGGAAGTTCCACGTCGACCCCGTCGCGGCGTCGATCATTGCCCCAGTGTCCGGTTGGCGATAGAAATCGGAGTCCACCCACCAGCATCACCCCTTGGTCCACGACGAGTTCTTCGGCGAACATCCGCGCGACTGGACACGCCCGGCTCCGGTCGCCCCGTCGTGTCGACGACCGTCTTCATGCGGCCCATCGCCGTCTCCCAACCTTTATCCTCGTGCTGGTTCGCGCTGGTCGCGACCGGCTTCAACACGGTGCCGTCCGGATGCCCCTGCCGGCTCAACCCGAAGCTCAACTTGTCACCGTACCAACTCCGACTGCCGGCCCTGCACCGGCCCCGAAACGGCGAGGCCGCTGATCTGCCGCCAGAACGAACCCGTGTGACAGAGGGTTCAATACGCGACAATCGGGTAGGCTTGGGACGCCGGCCCGAAGTTTACGGCCAGCACCGTGCCCAGAGCCTCGATCGGCCGGAACATCCGTTCGAAAATGTTCCCCTGCCCCGCCGCGGCGAAGACGGCCGTCAGCAGCGGCACCACCACCACGGCTCTGTGAATCCGCCCCCAAAACGAATCAAAAGCGCCACGCTGGCTACGGCACAGGCAATCGCCAAAATTGGTCCCCATGCCAGGGACCACCAGCGCGATCGCTAGCTCGGTCGCTCCTTGCGCCCGAAACCGCCGGATCACGGACATCGGATACGCCACGCAGCCAAAGGCCACCGCCGTCACCAGCGCCATCCAACGGATCATTTGCCGACCGCCGCCTGCTGAAACGCCATCCGGACCGGCGAATCGTCGGAGTTCGCAAACCCCGCCCGCTGAACCATCAGCAGCAGCGCCACGCCCTTGGTCGGGTCGATCCACGCCTGCGTCCCATAAGCGCCGCCGTGGCCATGCGACCCCGGGCTCAACATCGCCGTCACACCCTGCGGCTCCCGCACGACGCACCAGGTCAGTCCCCAGCCATGCCCTGGGGTGAACCCGGTCTTCAGGTCGCCCGATTGCAAGATCGTCATCTGCCGCACCGACTCCGGCTTCAGGTACCGCTTGCCGTCGAGCGTCCCTTGGTTCAAAATCATCCGCTGGAAGCGCAGGTAGTCGGCCGCCGTGGAAAACAGTCCGCCGTTGGCGGCCGGAAACGGCTCCGGGTCAAACCCCACCGGCAGCGCGGCGGCCACCAGCTTGCCGCTATCCTTGTCGCGTTTGACGGGGGCCACCAGCCGCGGCTTCTGTTTTGCGGTCGGGAAGAAGGTCGTATCCTTCATGCCGAGCGGCTTGAAAAGCCGTATGGCCAGGAACCTATCGAACGGCATTCCGGAGGCGACTTCCACCAGGTGCCCCAGCGTGTTGATCCCGGACTGGCAGTACTTCCACTGGCTCCCGGTCGGAAACTGCAAGGGCTTGTTGAGGTACGCCGGAATCAAATCGCCCAGCTTTTTTGCGGCGGCCCACTCGGCCGGCGTCGCCTCGGCCAAGCCCGACGAGTGGGTCATCAGGTGCTTGATCGTGATTTCGGGGTACTTCGAAAAGGCGGGAATATGCTTGGCCACCGGGTCGTCGACGGAGAGCTTGCCGGCTTCCTGCAGCATCAAAATCGCGGTGCCCGCCACCGGCTTGGTCATTGACGCGATCCAGAAAATCGAGTCGGTCTTGACGTTGCCGATGGCCGCGAGATGGGTCACGCCCGTTCTCGTTGCGATGGCCGTGACGGCACCGGGGACCTCTTGCGCGTCGATCATCTTCCGCATGGCGGCGGCGATGGCCGCGTCCTGACCCAGCAGCGTAAGCGGAGCGACGAAAAAAGCGAGCAAAGGGCGCATTGGGCCAGCGTATCATGAAGACTGGATGCAGCAAGACTGGACGAAACTGCGGGTCTTCCCGCTCGCCGAACGCAAGAGTTTAACCCGGGTTGAAGATATCCTCATCGACCCCGCCAGCCCTCCCTCCCCCGCGCCCGAAAGCGTTACCGCATGTGCCGCAGCCGTCGCCGCCGCGCGCGCGCGGGGGGCCGCCGTGGTGCTCTTCTACGGGGCCCATCTGCTGCGCAACGGCGCGGCGCTGATCCTGGACCAGATGATGGCGAACGGTTGGATCACCCACGTCGCTACCAATGGCGCTGGAACCATCCACGACTGGGAGTACGCCTGGCTTGGTCGGTCCACCGAAAGCGTGGAGCAAAACGTCGCTACCGGGACGTTCGGATCCTGGGACGAGACCGGGCGGAATCTTCATTTGGCGCTCTACGCCGGTGCGCTGCGTGGTGAAGGATACGGGGTCGCCCTCGGCCGCATGATCGCCGAGGACGGCGTTACCTTGCCGTCGCCGGAGGAACTGGAGCGGCTGATCGTCGCCGAGCCGCGGCACCCCCTCACCGCCGCCCGCGCGGACCTGCTCGCCGCCGGCCTGCCGTCGGGCCGGGTGGCGATCGACCACCGTTGGAAGCACGCCTCGATTCTTTATCACGCGTTCCAGCGCGGCGTTCCGGCCACGGTTCATCCCGGTATCGGCTACGACATTATTGCCAACCACCCGGCCTTCAATGGCGCGGTGGTGGGCCGCGCGGCGGGGCTCGATTTCCGGCTTCTGGGCGACTCGGTTGAAGGGCTCGACGGTGGTGTGGTGCTGTCGGTGGGCTCGGCGATCATGGCACCGCAGGTTTTCGAGAAGACGCTCAGCAACGTGAACAATCTCCGTCTGGGCGCCGGACGGCCGATCGTGCGGGACCATTCAATCTACGTCGTCGACCTGCAGGACGGCGGCGGCTGGGACTGGACGCAAGGCGAGCCACCGAAGACGAATGCGGCCTACTATCTGCGCTTTTGCAAGAGTTTTTCGCGCATGGGCGCGCCGATGCACTACGTCCAGTGCGACAACGTCGCCTTCGTGCACAACCTGTACCGCCAACTAGGTCGGCTCGTCGCCTGGTCCACCGAATCGGCCAGCGGCGTTATCGCGGCCCCGTAGCCCGTCGACCGTAGCCGGTCGATCGTGGCCAAAGTTCGTACGTTCCAGGTCAAGCGAGGCAAAGGGCGCGCGGCAGAGTGTATCGCGAGCTAGGCCGGCTCGTCGCCTAGCCGGCGGTCGTGGTTCAAGTAGTTCCGAATGTAGTCGCCCACCGAATCAGCCAGCGGCGTTATCGCGGCTTCATAGCCCGTCGACCGCAAGCGGTCGCTGGTGGCCAAGGTTCGTACGTTCCAGGTCAAGCGAGGCAAAGGGCGCGCGGCAGAGTGTATCGCGAGCTAGGCCGGCTCGTCGCCTAGCCGACGGTCGTGGTTCAAGTAGTTCCGAATGTAGTCCTCCACCGAATCGGCCAGCGGCGTTATCGCGGCCCCGTACCCCGTCGACCGCAAGCGGTCGCTGGTGGCCAAGGTTCGTACGTTCCAGGTCAAGCGAGGCAAAGGGCGCGCGGCAGAGTGTATCGCGAGCTAGGCCGGCTCGTCGCCTAGCCGGCGGTC
>JBBRIO010000186.1:0-9066 GCA_038220855.1 Bryobacterales bacterium
GCCGCCTTCGAACCGTATTTCGCTCTTTGACAACAGAACCGCCAAATCGGCTTACCCGAAGTGTCTCTCTGCACCGGACCAATCGTCCACTCTGCGGCCCGGGCAGCGCCAACCGCCGCTAACCCGGCTTCGTTTCGTAGAACCCCGCCGCCTTCGAACCGTATCTCGCTCTTTGAAAAACCCACCATCCAACCGGTACACTCGAACTCCGTTTCTTCATACATAATGTTCGATACAATCTTGTTACCATGTCGAAACTGCTTACCCTCTCCTGTCTCGCCGTTTCCCTGTTCGCTCAAGACCCCCGCGGCACCATCCTCGGTCGCGTCACCGATGCTTCAGGTAGCCCCATCCCCAAAGTCGCCGTCAAAGTAATTAACGAAGCGACCGGCCTCACCACCACCACCATCTCGGCCGAAGGTGGCGATTACCGCGCCCCCTACCTCAATCCCGGCTCCTACCGCGTCGAGGCCGAAGCCCGAGGCTTCTCCAAACTCCTCCGCCCCGGCGTCCAGGTCCGCACCACCGAAGTCGTCTCCCTCGACCTCGAATTAAAGGTCGGTCAAGTCACCGACTCCGTCGAAGTCCGCGCCGAAACCCCGCTCCTCAATGCTTCCGACGTCTCCCTCGGCCAAGTCATCGACCAGCGCCGCATCGAAGAACTCCCCCTCTTCGCCGGCAACGCCATGGACCTCGTCCACCTCGCCCCCGGCACCGTCAACGGCACCAACCTCCGCCTCCGCAAGGCCCCCTTCAACTCCGCCCCCAGCTCCTTCGGCACCAACGGCACCGGCAATAACAACAACGACTTCACCATCGACGGCGTCGTCAACGTCTACTCCGACGGCACCGCCCCCCGCGTCGCCTTCTCCCCGCCCCAAACCTCCATCGCCGAATTCAAGGTCCAAACCGCCGCCTTCGATGCCTCCGCCGGCTTCTCCCTCGGCTCCAACGTCAACGTCACCACCAAATCCGGCACCAACCTTCTCCACGGCGAATTCCACGAATGGCTCCGCCACTCCAAACTCGACGCCCCCACCATCTTCCAAAACCGCGCCGGCCAAAAACTCGCCCTCTATCAGGACAACCGCTTCGGCGCCTCCGTCGGCGGTCCCCTCTCTCTGCCGAAGCTCTACAACGGCAAAAACCGCACCTTCTTCTTCTACGCCTTCGAAGTCAACCTCTTCGGCGACCCCAACGCTGCCGCCGTCGTCACCGTCCCCACCGCCGAAATGCGCCGCGGCGACCTCTCCCCTTTGCTCCGCTTAAGCGCCAATAACCAAATCTACGATCCCCGCTCCACCGTCGCCGTCGCCGGTGGTCGCTTCCAACGCCAACCCATCCCCGGCAACATCATCCCCGCCTCTCTGCTCGACCCCGTCGCCCAAAAGCTGCTCACCGCCTTTCCCGCCCCGAACCAGCCCGGAACCTCCGATTTCCGCCAAAACTTCTTCATTTCGAACAAAGCCCTCGAAACCTACTGGACCAACATCGGCCGCGTCGATCACACCTTCTCGGAAAACCATCGCGTCTTCTTCCGGCTCCATCGCGACTATTGGCAGGAAGATAAAAACCGCTTCTTCGGCATACAGGCCCCCGCCGGCGTCATCCTCAATCGCATCAATCGCGGGGCCGCCTTCGACGACGTCTACGTCATCAACCCCTCCATCCTCCTCAATGTCCGCTACGGCCTCACCCAGCAGGAGTTCCCCGAAAAACGCGTCTCCCAAGGCTTCGATCTAGCCAGCCTCGGCTTCGCCCCCAGCCTCGTCAACTCCATCGAAAAATCGGCCGCCACCTTCCCCCGCCTCAACGTCGCCCCCTGGTCCACCATGTCCAATTGGGAGTCCGGCGACGGAACCACCGCCTCGTTGATCCACAACCTCAACGCCACCCTCACCTGGAACAAAAACAAGCACAACGTCCGCTTCGGCTTCGATTGGCGCAACCTCCGCGAAAATCGCAACCGCTTCCCCAACAGCACCTCGCCCGATCTAAACTTCAATTCCATCTTCACCCGCGGCCCCCTCGATACCGCCGCCCCCCCGCAAGTCGGTGGCGAAATCGCCTCCTTCCTCCTCGGCATTCCCGCCGGCAACATGGGCGTCAACGCCTCCTATGCCGAGCGCAACTCCATCTACGGCTTCTACGTCCATGACGATTTCAAAGTCTCCCGCAAGCTCACCCTGAACCTCGGCCTCCGCTACGAAGTCGAATCCGCTACCACCGAACGCTACAACCGCGCCATCCGCAACTTCGACGAAACGACCCCCAATCCCGTCGAAGCCCTCGCCCGCTCGCAGTACGCCGCCGCCCCCATCCCCGAACTCCCCGCCAGCCAGTTCCGCGTCCTCGGCGGCCTCACGTTCACGAACGCGAACGGCAACCCCCGTGGCTATTGGAACACCGCCAAAGCGAACTTCATGCCCCGCTTCGGCCTCGCCTACCAGTGGGATCCCAAAACCGTCTTCCGCGTCGGCTACGGGCTCTACACCGCCCCCCTCGGCACGCTCTATACCAATACCGAACCCGCCGGCTTCAGCCTCGCCACCCCCATCCAGGCCTCCCTCGATAACGGCCTCACCTACATCGCCACCTTGGCCAACCCCTTCCCCGCCGGCCTAACCCAACCCCTCGGTGCCGCCGGCGGCCTCCTCACCAACATCGGTCAAGGCGTCAACGCCTTCCCCGACTCGCGTAAGAATCCGTACGCCCAGCGCTGGAGCCTCGGCTTCCAACGCATCCTCTTTGCCGGCTTCCTCCTCGAAGCCTCCTACGTCGGCAACCGCACCACCCGCATCAACGTCCTCCGCAATCTCAACTTCCTCCCCGCGCAGTACCTCTCCACCAGCCCCACCCGCGACCAGACCACCATCAACTATCTGGGGCAAAACTTCCCCAACCCCCTCCGCGGCACCAATCCCATCTTCGGAGCCAATACCAACCGCGGCAGCCTCCTCCGTCCCTTCCCCCAATTCGGCAACGTCAATATCTATGAGCCCATCGGCTACGCCTGGTACCACTCTCTCCAGATGCGTCTCGAAAAGCGCTTCAGCAGGGGCTTCACCACGCAGCTCTCCTACACCTGGTCCAAGAACATGCAGGCCACCGAAATGCTCAACGACCAGGACATCCGGCCCTACGAAGTCGTCTCCGATCTCGACCGCACCCAACGCATCACCAGCTCCGGCATGTGGGAACTCCCCTTCGGCAAAGGCCGTCATTGGGGCACCCGGTGGAATCCCGTCCTCCAAGGCATCGCCGGCGGCTGGCAGCTCAGCGGTGCCATGCAGTACCAATCCGGAGCCCCCCTCGGCTTCGGCAACGCGATCTTCAACGGCGACCTCTCGAACGTCCTCCTCCCCAAGGGCCAACGCAGTGTCGATCAATGGTTCAATGTCAATGCGGGCTTTGAGCGCAACAACGCCCTCCAACTCGCCTCCAACCTCCGTCGTTTCCCCATTCGCTTCAACGGCATCCGCGGACCCATCCAAGCCCGGTGGGACTTCGGCTTGATCAAGAAATTCGCCATCACCGAACGTTGGAGGCTTGAGTTCCGCGCCGAAACCTTCAACGTCGCCAACTACGCCAACCTCTCCAACCCGAACACCTCCGTCACCTCCGGAGCCTTCGGCACCATCACTGGACAAGACCCGCCCCGCTCCTGGCAGGGTGCCTTGAAGCTGACGTTCTAAAAGCTTACTTGCGGCGTTGGTGCCCCAGCACCAGCGCCACCGATTCATCCAACTGCCCATCCCCGCGAATCACTACGTCGGCGTGCCGCTTCGTTGGCAAAATGTAGGTCTCCGCCATCGGCCGAACCGTAGTCTCGTACTGCCACTGGACTGACTCTGCGGTCCGTCCCCTCTCCCGTACGTCTCTCGCCAAACGCCGCGCAAAGCAAGTCTCGTCTTCCAGGTCCACGTAAACCATCGTCTGGAACAACCGCCGCAACTCTTCCCAGTACAGCGTAAACAGCCCTTCGAGAATCACGACTTCGCCCGGCTTCAGCCACTCGGTCCGCGCCGTCCGCGTATGCGCCGCGAAGTCGTAGTGCGGAATCTCCACCGCCCGCCCGTCCCGCAGTTCGGCCAACTGGTGCCGCAACAGTTCATCGTCAATCGAAGCCGGCTCGTCGAAGTTCACCTCCGTCCGCTCCGCCAGCGACAGGTGCCCCAGCTCTTTGTAGTAAGAGTCCATCGAGATCACCGGAGCCTTCAGCCGCCTCGCCAGCCGCCGCGACAATTCACTCTTTCCCGACCCCGAAGGCCCCGCGATGCCAATCAGATAAGGCGCCATCGCTTACGGCTTCGCCGCACAACCCAAGGGTGACAACAAAATTCGCATAATCCGCCAGTATACCTACTCTTCCCGCAACGCATCCAGCAAGCAGGCGCAGTGCGTATCGCATGCCGGTGCTACTACAATGAATTCATGATCGAGATCAGCGCATCGAAGTTTAAAGAGCAGTGCCTTTCCCTCTTGGACAACCTCGATCCTGAAGGGATTGTCGTAACCAAACATGGAGTTCCGGTCGCGCGAGTCATGCCGGCGGATTCTAATTGCGCTGCCCTGATCGGCAGCATGGCCGGCAAGGTCGGAGTGTCGGGCGATGTATTTTCAACCGGAATCGATTGGAATGCTGAACCTTGACACGCACATCCTTCTGTTCGCGCTCGATGATGCTGTAACGCCCGCCGAACGAAAGTTGCTGGCTTCGGAACCTTGGGGAGTCTCGGCAACTTCCCTCGGTCCTGCGCCAGAAGCCAATTCAGAGCGAACACTAAGTCGCCGCTAAGTCTCGGATCTTCATCGACAAAACCTCGCCGTCAGATTTTCTGACCAGGTATACGCCGTCGAATCGACCTCTTCGAGCCGGGCACCTCTGGCTCGTTCCACGCCCAGCGTATCAGCAGCAAAAAGCAACGCACTCTCCACCGCCTGCTTAATCGTCACCATATCCCCAAAATATCATCCCGCCGTCCCCGCCGCATGCCCCGACGCCCAGGCCCACTGGAAGTTATATCCCCCCAACCAACCCGTCACGTCCACCGCCTCCCCAATGAAGTAAAGCCCCGTCACCTTCTTCGCCTCCATCGTCGTCGAAGACAACTCCGCCGTATCCACGCCCCCCGCCGTCACTTCAGCCTTATCGTACCCCTCCGTCCCCACCGGCTCCACCAAAAACCGATGCACCGCCTCCCCCAACTTCCGGCATTCCTTATCCGTCCATTCCGCCAACAACTCCCCCCCTGGCACCAACCGCTCCGCCAACCGATTCGGCACAATCCCCACCAGCGCCGTCCGCACCATCACCCGCTCTCTCTTCCGCCGAATCAACTCCTCCGCCACATCCCGCCCCGGCGCCAGGTTCAATTCCAGCGTCTCCCCGGGCTTCCAATACGACGAAATCTGCAAAACTGCCGGCCCGCTCACGCCCCGGTGCGTAAACAACATCCGCTCCCGAAATGTCCGCTTCCCCACCTTGGCAATACACTCCATCGCCACCCCGCTGATGTCCCCCCATCCAGGCCACTCAAACGGCACCAGCGCCGGCCGCGGCGGAACCACCCGCAATCCAAACTGTCGCGCCAAGTCAAACGCCAACCCCGTCGCCCCCATCTTCGAAATCGAAAGCCCACCCGTCGCCACCACCAACACCGGCGCCCGATACTCCCCCACCACAAACTCCCCCTCGTGCTGTACCCCATCCACCCGATACCCGGTCACAATCTTCACCCCCGCCGCCGCGCACTCGGCCTCCAACATCGCCACAATCTGCGCCGCGCTCCCGTCACAAAACAACTGCCCCAGCGTCTTCTCGTGCCAAGCAATCCCGTGCTTCTCGACGAGCTTAATAAACTCCGCCGGCTGATATCGCGCCAGCGCCGACTTCGCAAAATGAGCGTTTTCGCTCAGGAAGTTCTCGGCCTTCACGACGCGGTTCGTGAAGTTGCACCGCCCCCCGCCTGAGATCAAAATCTTCCGGCCCACCTGCTGACTATGCTCCAGCACGACCACGCGGCGGCCCCGCTGCCCCATCTGCATCGCGCAGAACAAGCCAGCGGCCCCACCGCCTAGAACGATGGCGTCACTTTGCAAGGAACCGGGCGATATAGCCCGTATCAATGTCACCCGCTTGAAACTCGGGGTCGCTCAAAATCCGTTGATGCAGCGGAATCGAAGTATGGATCCCCTCGACAATGAACATGTCCAGCGCCCGTAAAGACCGCGTAATCGCCTCGCTCCGGTCTTTGCCAAAGCAAATCAGCTTCGCCACCAGCGAATCATAATACGGCGGCACCACGCAATCCGTGTACGCCCACGTATCCACCCGCACCCCAATCCCGCCCGGCAGATTCAGCCCCGTAATCCGTCCCGCTGAAGGCGCAAACGTCTCCGGATTCTCAGCATTGATCCGGCACTCAATCGCATGACCGCGGATCGTCACCGGCTCCGTCAAAATCTCGCTCAACGGCTCCCCCGCCGCAATCCGAATCTGGGCCTTCACAATGTCGATCCCGGTCACCAGCTCCGTCACCGGATGCTCCACCTGCACCCGGGCATTCACTTCGATAAAGTACAGGCTCCCGTCTTCGTCCATCAGGAACTCCACCGTCCCCGCGTTCGTATAGCCCACTTCCTTCATCGCCTTCTTCAGCCGCGCTGTCATCTCCTGGCGCAACTCCGGCGTCACCATCGGCGATGGCGACTCTTCAATCAGCTTCTGATGCCGCCGCTGAATCGAACACTCCCGCTCTCCCAAAATCTCCACGTTCCCGTGCTGATCCGCCAATACTTGAAACTCAATGTGCCGCGGCTTCCGAATGTACTTCTCCACGTACACGTCCGGGCACGAAAACGCTGCGCCCGCCTCGGCTTCTGCCTGCGCCAACATCCCCGGCAATTCGCTCGCCTCGTTCACAACGCGCATGCCGCGCCCGCCGCCCCCCGCCGTCGCCTTCAAAATCACCGGATAGCCAATCTTCGCCGCCGTCTCCAGCCCATGCTCAGCCGATTCGACAATCCCCGCCGAACCCGGCAGAATCGGCAAACCCGCCTTCTCCATCGCCTCCCGAGCCAACTGCTTCGATCCCATCGCCCGAATCACGTCCGGCTTCGGACCAATAAACGTCAATCCCGACGTCTCGCAAACCTCGGCAAAATTCGCGTTCTCGCTCAGAAATCCGTAACCCGGATGGATCGCATCCACGTTCGTAATCTCCGCCGCGCTAATCACGCTCGGAATGTCCAGGTAACTCCGCGCACTCTTCGCCGGACCAATACACACCGCCTCGTCCGCAAACCGGACGTGCAAACTATGCCGGTCCGCCTCCGAGTACACCGCCACCGTCTTGATCCCCAGCTCTTTACAAGCGCAGATCACCCGCAGCGCAATCTCGCCCCGGTTGGCGATCAAAATCTTCTTAAACATAAAGGGGCCTAGTTCGGACGAACCGTAAACAGCGTCGAGCCGTATTCCACCGGCTGACCGCTCTCCACGTGCTTGGCCACAATCGTCCCGGCCACTTCGCACTCAATCTCGTTCATCAGCTTCATGCTCTCGACAATGCACAAAACCTTACCCGGCTTCACCACATCGCCCACGCTCACAAAGTCCGCCCCCCCCGGCGAAGGCGTCCCATAGTAGGTGCCCACAATCGGAGACTTCACCGTCAATAGACCCTCTTCACTCTTAGCCGGGGCCGCCTGCGGCACCATCGGCGCCGACATCGCCGGAGCATGCACCATCACCGGATTCCCCGTCGGCAGCACAATCTCCTGCACCGACCCGCCGCGCACAATCCGAACCCGGTTCTCGCCCCGCTGCACTTCCAGCTCCGCCACGCCGCTATCGAGCAGCGCTTGGATCAACTCTTTAATTTCAGAAATGTTCATTGCTTAAAGGACCATCAAATTCTTCGAAGTCGGTGTCAGAATCTCGCATCCGGTCGCCGTCACCAGCACCGTATCTTCAATCCGTACCCCACCAAATCCTTCGAGGTAGGCGCCGGGCTCAATGGTTATCGCCATTCCAGCCTCCAAACGCGTTTTATCTTTTTTGCCGATTCGCGGCAGTTCGTGGATCTCTAATCCCAGCCCATGGCCCGTGCTGTGCACAAAGGCTTCGCCGTAACCATGTGTTTCCAATACCTTGCGCGCCGCCGCATCGACGGACGCCGTTGTCACCCCAGCTCTCACCCGGTCGATCGCCGCCAATTGGGCTTCCTGCACCGCTTTAAAGAGCTTTCGGGTCTGGGCCGGCACCGTACCTAAATGCGCCATGCGAGTCATATCGCTGGCGTAACCATTTAGAAATGCGCCCATGTCGATTAATAATAACCCACGTCCGGTGATCTTTGCCGCCCCCGGATGCGCGTGCGGCAAGGCGCTCCGCTCTCCAAACGCCACAATCGTCTCAAACGCCGCCTTCTCCGCCCCCAACCGCCGCATCCGATACTCGATCTCCGCCGCCAACTCCGTCTCCGTCATCCCCACCTGAAAGTGCTGCATCGCCGCCGCCAGCGCCGCCGAGTTCAAATCTACCGACGCCCGGATCGCCGCCTGCTCCCCCTCCGACTTCACCATCCGCAACTTCTCGCACGTATCGTCCAGAGCCAGCCAGTCGCCCTTCGCCTTCTGCAGCGCCGCCATTGACCGAAAGCTGATCCGCCCGTTCTCAAACGCAATCCGCCGAAAAGCCCCCAGCTTCTTCACTACCGCCGTTTCCAGCGGACCCTTCGCCACCACCACCTTCGCCGCCGCCTCCAGCCCCGCCTGAATCGTGTACCGGGGATCGGTGAACAAAGTCACCGCCTGCCCCGATACCAGCAACGCCCCATTACTCCCCGTAAACCCGCAAAAATAGCGCACGTTCGGCAGGCTCGTAATCACCGCCGCCTCCGCCCCCGCGGCCGCCATCGCAGCACGTAGCCCTGCGATCCGCGGCTTAAACGGCAAGCAGCAACTTCCCCGTCGTCTTCCGGCTCGCCAAATCTTCCTGGGCCTCCCGCGCCTCGCTCAATGCATAGGTCTTATGCACCCGCAACCGCAGATCCCCATTCG
>JBBRIO010000187.1:0-9064 GCA_038220855.1 Bryobacterales bacterium
GGCCTGGTAGTTCGTCAGGAGCACCTTCACTTCCGCAATCGCGTCCATGCCGACACTCACCGTACCGCCTTGGTTGTTGCCGACGTCGATCATGGACATCCCGTCGACCGTCAGGTTATTCGTGTTGTTGCGCCCGCCTTGGACGTTCACGGTGAAGCCTCGATCGATCGCATCCCGGTCGGAGGTATCGACGACGCCGGGAAGCAGTTGGAGAAGTGAGGTGACGTTACGGCCGCGGATGAGAATGTTTTCCACTTGGGAACTCGTGATCACGCCGGAACGCTCCGCGCTGGCGGTTTGGACGGTAGCGCCTTCGGCCGAGATGGTTACGCTTTCGGTGGTGGAGCCCACCTGCAGTTGGACATCGCCCACGGTCAGCGTCTCCGAGGCCGTCAGGTTCAGATTGCGCCGTTCGGATTGCTTGAAACCCTCCCGTTTGACGGTCAAGTTGTACTGCCCCGGGGACAGCGCGGGGAAGGCGAACGACCCGGTATCCGCCGTGGTGGTGCGTCGTTCGAGTCCGGTGGCGGGCTGGATCAGCGTGACGTCCGCCTTCACGACGGCCAAGCCGGAAGGGTCCGTCACGGTGCCGACGATGGTGCCCGTAACGGATTGGGCCGGCAGATTCAGGGCGGCGAGGGCCAGGAGCAGGCAGAGGCGCGGTAGGAACATGCGGGGATGCTATCACAAGCCGGTTCAAAAGCGGGCAGGGACCGGAGCGGTCCACCAAACCATCAGAAACTCGCTCGGTAGAATCCTCCCTCGACGGACTCAACCACGACACTGGCCGCCGCAATTGGCGCCTTCTTCGGGCAATAGGAACAAAAACTCTATTTGTTATCCTTTCCGCAAAGTCGTTGAACTTATGCGCTCACGAAGTGAAAAAAAGGTATCGAATGTGATTAAGCTTAGTCCATCTGAATGCTCCGCTCCGTCACGAATGTTTCTAAGTGAGGAATTAAGCCTAAAGTGTATTTGATTAGCGGAACCCAGATCCCCGGATCGGAGGCGCGAGCGTCAATCATTTCAACGAGTTGGCGGTTTCTAGCCATATCGCCCCAATTTCCCCTCTGTGAACAGCACGCTCTTGGCGTGCGGTTGCCTAGTCAAAACCACTATTCGTAGTAGGTCCCAGTCGACCGGCTACCACCTGTTCCGCTAATCACAATGATGAATGCCTTCACTCTAACGATTCGGACGCCGCCAGAGACTCCGACTCGGTGGGGGGCCTGCGCTGAGCCCTCCCATTTTCGGAACGAAACCGAGGGCCTGCCGCTAATCAATTACGCCTAAAGGAGTTGTGATGGCCGAAGAACAGAAAGCCCGCCGTACGGAAGCCGCTCGGGAAATAGGAGCCAAAAGCCGTGGCCCAATCACAGATATCGGGAAGTATATCAGTTCCCTAAACGGGATAACCACCGGGGATAAATTAGAGATGCGCAAGGAAGATTTGCTCGAATGCAGTGCCTTACTATCAACAGATCGCCGAATCGCCTATTTGTGGCTCTATCAAAAACATCTACGGCAATATCAGCCGAACTCGGGATGTGAGTAGACGTTGCTCCGGCACATGTGCGTCGAGCCCTTTTAATTGGAGCGAACGATCTCCCTGGAAACGTATGCGCGGCAACACAGTATCGATGAGACGTTGCTGGCCTATCCCGACCCATCGGACCGGGAGTTGCAACTCTTCAGTTACGAGCGAGGCCTCCAAAAAGAGAAGCTCTGGCGTAGTTTGCAGCGAAACAGGAGGGCCCATCAGGCGGCCTATGCTATCTACCAAAAGTTGTACGCATAGACCCGTGGTGATTTCCCGGTTGAGCCCCTAGAGCCCGTGAGCAACGACGCTGACGCCAATACGGCCAAGGATCCCGTGCCGCCTCCGGAAGTAATGGCCGAAATCCTGGCGCACGCCGATCGGGCAAAAAGAGAACCCAGCTTCGAATCGCCCCGCTGGGTCACCGAAGTGCCTCTCGATGAACAGCTTATGGCCGAAACCGCTCCGGGCTACGATGCAAAAAAGCTCCTGGAAAGCCTGACCGCCGCACCGGTTCCGCTGTCTGTATAGAAAAAACGAACCCAGAAAGAATAAAACGAAAAACGAAATAAGTCGATTGGAATGAAATCGATGGCGTCAACGACGCGAAAAACCAATTCGCGAAAACCCGAAATTCCAGGAAAGCGGGAAAACGTCCCTCAGTCAGACGATCGCGGCAGGCGCAGAGTAAACCGTGTCCCTCGATTACTCGACTCAGACAACGTAAGCTCCCCGTTATGTAGCGTCGCAATCCATCGGGCGATCGACAGGCCAAGGCCCGACCCCCCAGCCTCCCGAGTCCGGGCCTTGTCCGCACGATAAAACCGGTCAAAAATGTACGGCTGGTCTTCCATCGGTATCCCCGATCCGGTGTCGGCGACCGCAACATACCAACTGCCGGGCTCTGCCGTCAGGCTTACCGTCACGCTTCCTTCGGCGGGCGTATGGCGGATCGCATTATCAAGCAACGCTACCAGCAACTGCCGTAGCAGCCCCTCGTCACCCTCGATCGGCGCCTCCCCGCCCGATTCAACCTGAACGCGAACGTGGAGAGAGTTGCTGATAATCCGCGCGGCCCGCACTGCCTCCTCGATCAACTCTTCCAGGTAGAAGCTCGTGATCGTGGGCTCAAACGCGCCGGCGTCCACCTGTGCCAGCAAAAACATGTCCTGCACAATCCGTTTCAATCGGCGCATTTGTTCGATCACAATCCGCAGAGCGTCCCGATACTCCGCCGCGGAGCGCGTTTCGCCGTCGTAGGTTACCTGCGCGGCCGTTAAGGCCACCGAAATCGGTGTGCGGATCTCGTGGGAGGCGTCGGCCATAAAGCGGCGCTGATCGTCGAACGAAGCGCTAATGCGCTCAAGCAGTTCGTTGCACGTGGTGGCCAGTTGGCCTAGTTCGTCGCGTGGGTTAACAACCGGTAGCCGCTTGTGAAGATTACTCGAAGTAATGCGGTTCACCTCGTACGTCAGGGCGACGATCGGGGCAAGGTTCTTGCGCGCCAGAAAGTAGCCTCCCAACGAGGCAAACAGCACGCCCAACGGGACGCAAAGATACAGAATCCGCCGAAAGCCGGCCAACTCCTCCTCCAGCGGAGCGGTCGATTGGCTCACCAGAATCGTGTACGTCGCTTGCAGCGAAGGCACCGGCGTGCGGAATACGGCAATGCGATATTCGCCTTCGTTCCTCAGGCCGGCGGGAAGCTCCGCCGGGAGGTCGCCGAGTCCTTCGGTGCCTGATTTGGAGGCGACCGGTCGGTTACCTTCATAAACCATGATCGAAGGGCGCGGAAAGGAAACCTGGTGCATCGTCTGGAGCACAAGGCGGATCGATGGCTCGCCGGCCTCGCGGCCGTTGTGCTCTTCCAGTTCGTGGTTCACCGAAACGGCCGTCACCTCGCCAATCGAGCGGAGAGTCGCGTCGAATCGCCCCCTGACACTGCGGGCCAGCAGCGAATAGACGCCAAAGCTGAACACGATCAGCAGTACCGCCAAGGCCCCCGCCCACCATAGTGTAAGGCGAAAACGGAACGAATTAAGCATCGGGCTCCTGAGTCTGCGCCAGGCGGTAGCCCTCCCCGCGACGCGTATGGAGCAGTCGCGGCACGCCGGTCGTGTCGATCTTGCGGCGCAGACGTTGAATGTAGACCTCGATCAGGTTCGAGAACGCGTCATAGGCTTCGTCCCAAACGTGCTCGGAGATCTCCTCCCGCCCCACCACCGCACCCTGGCGATGCGCCAGATACTCGAGCAACGAATACTCCTTGCCGGTCAGCGCAATGGGCCGGCCGCCGCGAGAGACCGTATGGGAATGGGTGTCTATCTCCAGATCCGCCACGCGGAGCACCGTTTGGCGCAGCAACGGGGCGCGGCGGAGCAGGGCGCGAATCCGGGCGAGAAGCTCATCGAGATCAAACGGCTTGGCCAGGTAGTCATCGGCGCCCGAGTCCAGGCCTTGGACACGGGAAGCCGTATCGACCCGGGCTGTCAACATCAGGATCGGTACGGCCGACCCGGACGCGCGGATCTCTTGGCAGACCGTCACCCCGTTCTTGCCAGGCAGCAGTAGATCCAGAATGACCAGGTCGTAGGAGTTGACGAACGCCTTTTCCACGGCGGCGTTGCCGTCCGCGGCCACGTCAACCGCGAAGGCGCGCTCCCGCAGACCCCGCGCGAGCAGCGCGGCGGCGTCAGGTTCATCCTCAACTAGTAGGATTCTCATCCGCTTTCAGTGTACGCGCCCGGCCGCAGAACCAAGGATAAAGCAGCGGCAGCACGTAAAGGGTCAGAATCGTCGAAGTCACCAGACCGCCAATCACCACCGTCGCCAGTGGCCGTTGCACCTCGGCGCCAATCGCGGTCGAAAACGCCATCGGGACAAAGCCAAGGCTCGCCACAAAGGCCGTCATCAGCACCGGACGCAGGCGCATCGAAGCCCCAATGGCCACCGCACTCTGCAGCTCCATTCCCCCCTCCCGCAGCCGATTGATGTAGCTGACCATCACGATCCCGTTCAGCACCGCGACCCCGAAAAGGGCAATGAAGCCAATCGACGCCGAGACATTCAAATTCAGACCCCGGATCCATAGCGCCGCAATCCCGCCCACCAATGCAAACGGCACGTTCATCAGGATCAGCACCCCTTGCGAGGCCGACCCAAACGTAGCGTAGAGCAGGCCGAAGATCACCGCAATCGAGATCGGCAGCACAATCACCAGGCGCCGCGAGGCCCGCTCCTGATTCTCGAACTGGCCGCCCCATTCGATCGAATATCCCGGGGGAAGCTTCAACTGGCTGTTAATGGCGCTCTGCGCGGCCGCTACGAAACTGCCCAGATCGGTGCCACGGACATTGGCTTGCACCACAATCCGGCGCTGGCCCTTCTCTCGCGATACGATCTCCGGCCCATGATCAACATGAATGTCCGTAACCTGATTCAAACGCACCTGCTCGCCGCCCGGAGCCTGTATCATCAGATTGCCCAGACTCGTCAGGTCATTCCGATACGCCGCCGGCAATCGGATCGCGACGGGAAAGCGGCGCTGCCCTTCAATCAGTTCCGTCACTGTGACGCCGCCGGTCGTCGAATCCAGCAGCTGCTGAACATCGGAAACGTTCAGGCCAACGCGGGCCAGCGCCGGGCGATTCACCGCCACATGCAGCTCCGGGACGCCGAAGAGGATTTCGGCCTGCGTGTCGGCAGCACCTGGAACCTCGTTCATAATCGCCAAGGCCCGCGCCGCTAACTGCTCAAGCTGACGGGGGTCTTCGCCGAATATCTTGACCGCGACATCGGCCTTAATCCCGGAGATCACCTCGTCCAGTCGCATCGCCATCGGTTGGGTGAAGTTATAGGAAACCCCGCGAATGCGCGCCAGCCGAGCCGCCATTGCCGTGATCAGCGCGGGCTTATCCGCCGCGGTGGTCCACTGTTCACGGGGCTTGAGCATCACGTACACGTCCGCTTCGTAAACGCCCATAGCCTCGGTCGCCAGATCGGGTCGACCCAGCTTGGTAACAACGCCGGTAACCTCCGGGAATTCAAGCACCGCCTTCTCCACGCGTTGACTCAGGTTCACCGACTCGGTAAGCGAGATGCCCGGCAGCTTACGCGTCGTAATCAGCAGTGAGCCTTCATCCAGCCGCGGCATGAACTCGGTGCCCAGGTAGCTCAGCGATCCGAGGGCGATGGCCACACTCGCCGCACCGGCCAGGAGCACGTACGGGCGGAGTTGAAAGGCATGTTGAAGCGAGTGGAGATAGCCCCTGCGAACACGTTCATACCAGCCCCCATGGCTCTCGGTCACCTTACCCCGCAGCGCGTACGTAGCCAGCACCGGAACCACCGTGAGCGCCAGCAAAAGTGAGCCCAGCAGCAGAGAAACCACCGTGATCGCCATCGGCCGGAACATGCGGCCTTCCAGCCCTTCCAGCGTCAAAATGGGCAGATAAACCGCAATGATGATCAGAACAGCAAAGACGATCGGGCGCGCCACCTCGTGGGCCGCGGCGCGGACCGTCTCGACTACATTGTGCTTCTTACCCTCGCTGAGGTGACGGACCGAGTTTTCCATCATCACCACCGCCCCATCGACGACCATGCCGAAATCAATCGCCCCCAGGCTCATCAGGTTGGCCGAGATTCCATAAGCGGCCATCCCAATGAACCCGAAAAGCATCGAAAGCGGGATGACCAACGCCACAAGCAGCGCCGCGCGGACGTTGCCCAGGAACAGCAGCAACACGACGACTACCAGGGCACCAGCTTCGATCAGATTGCGGCCCACCGTGCGCATGGTGCCGTCGATCACATCGGACTGATCGTAAAACGGGATAATCTTCATCCCGGCCGGTAGCGTCTGCGCGGCCAACCGGGCCTTCACCCGGCCAATCACGTCCCGGCCATTTTCGCCTTTCAACATGATCGCCATACCGGAAACCGTTTCCCCCTTCCCTTCACGAAGCGTGGCACCCTGCCGGGGAGCGCCGGCCGTCGTGATGGTCGCCACGTCGCGCACCAACACCGGCGTGCCCGCTCGGGCAAGCAACACAATCTGGCCAATGTCGGCGCCCACTTCGATCCGCCCCATCCCGCGGACTGTGTACTGCTCTTCACCGTGCTCAATGAACCCGCCGCCGAAGTTGCGGTTATTCTCCTGCACTCGGGTAAAAACGTCATGGAGCGTAATGCCATACCGTTGGAGCGAGCGCGGATCTACCTCGATCACAAACTGCTTCGATTCGCCCCCCCAGGTGTTCACTTCGTTCACCCCGGGTACCGTGCGCAGTTGATAGCGGATCACCCAGTCGTGCAGCGTCTTCCGGTCCATCAGGCTTTGGCGCTCGCCTTCGACGGTGTATTGATAGACCTCTCCGAAAACCGTGGCGACGGGTCCGAGCGTCGGTTCGAGTCCCTGCGGCAATCGGGTCCGGACCTCCTGCAGCCGCTCGTTGATCAGTTGCCGGGCGAAGTAAGTGGCGACGGAGTCGTCAAAAATGATGGTGACAATGGAAAGGCCGAGCTTCGAGATCGAACGAATCCCTTCGGTTTTGGGCAGACCCATCAGAGCCGATTCAATCGGGAAGGTAACCAGTTGTTCCACCTCCGTCGGGGGCAGGGAAGGAGCTTCCGTGATCACCACCACTTGATTGTTGGTCAAGTCGGGAAAAGCTTCGAGCGGAATCCGGAGGGCGATGAAGATGCCGCATCCCGCAAGCAGAGCAAGCAGGCTGAGCGTGAGGAGGCGATTGTCGAGGGAGAAATCGATGAGGCGCGTCAGCATTGTAGTTCTCTATTCGGTCGCGGATTTAAGTAGTTCGCTCTTCAACAGAAAAGCGCCGTGGATCACGATCGTCTCGCCGACGGCCACCCCGGTAACGATCTCGGGAAAGCCGCCCGCGGTCGCGCCGATCGTCACCTTGCGCGGCACGTAGCGGCCATCGGCCGTCTTTACGAACACCACTTTGCCACCGTCCACTTCCTGAACGGCGGATTCGGGCACCGTCGGAACATTCGTCGAAACAGCCGCGGCGATCTCCGCCGTCGCAAACATCTCTGGCTTCAAGCGACCACCCGGATTGGGGACGGCGACTCGAACCTGGAGCGTCCGAGTGGTCGCGTCGAGCTTCTCGCCCAGCTTGATCACGCGGGCCGGAAACTTTTCCCCGGGATAAGACTTCACATTCACCGTCACCGACTGGCCCACCCGTATACCGGCGAGATCCGCTTCGTTCACCGCCGCGAGCATCCAAAGAGTAGAGAGGTTCGAGATAGTGAATACGTGATTCCCCGCGGTGACCACCGACCCGAGCGTGGCCATGCGATCGGTCACGGTTCCCGCGGCGGGAGCGCGTATCGGAATCAGGGCTTGCGAGGTACTATCGACCGGCACTTCGAGGAACTCGGTAAGGTGGGTCTTCTCCTTGGCGATTTCGATCTCGGCCGTCGCCATGGCGTGCTCAGTGTTGCGGAATTCGGTTTCGGCGGCCTCGAGTTGTTCGCGCGAGGCCGCCTTCAAATCGAACAGGCGCTGCGTTCGGTCGCGGACCCGGCGGGCGTGCTCGCTCAACACCTTTCGGCGCTGGAATTCGTCGATGTTCTGCCGGTAGGCCGAGCGAGTGTTATGGACGTCATCGCTATGCATCCAGGCCAGCACCTCGCCGGTCTTCACGAAATCGCCGGTCTTGGCCAGCACCTGCATCATCTTGCCGGCGGTCAGCGCCCCGACGAGCCATGTGGCGTCTTCATTCACTACCAGATGACCGTTGGCCTCAATGGCGGTCGTCCGCGCCCGCGCCGTCACAACGCCGAGCTTAATCCCTGCTTCGCGGTCGGTGGCCGGGTCGAACTGCACGAAGTTATCTTTTTCTTTCAGCGGAGCCACGGCCTGCGGAACCGGTTTCGGGCTGCACGACAGCAAAATGGCGGTGGTAAATAAAGCGAGGAGTTTCATCGTAACATTCCTTGGGCGGATCTAAGTTCGACTACGGAGAGGTGGAAGTCGGTAAGCGCACGGACGTAGAGCAGGTCGGTGTCGATACGGGCCCGTTCCGCATCCAGCAGGCGGAGAAGATCCGCGCCGCCTTCTCGGTAGGCGGCACCCGAGATCCGGGCGATCTCGCGGGCACGTTCCCGTATCGCCGGGAGCGTGTCGGCCACCAGGGTGCGGCGAGCCTCGTAGGCAGTGAATGCGGCCTCCACCTCGCTGCGGGCGGCCCGCTCGGCGGCGCGTTGCAGCGCTGCCGCGCCGTTCGCGTCGGCGAGCGCGGCGGCGATGTTTCCCTCGTTGCGATTGCGGAAGGGCAGATTGATCTGCACCCCCACGATCAGGGTGTCAAAACCGCTTGTGCGTTTGTACCCGCCCAGAACTTCCGGGTCGGGCCGAGCGTTGGCTTTCTGCAAGTCCACGTTGGCACCGGCCTGCCGGATGCCCTGTTGATAGGACGCAAGGTCGGGTCGGGTCGCGGTGTCGACTGCTCGTTCGACGATGGGGAGTTCTTCGATCGGCTCGGAAAATGCGGTGTC
>JBBRIO010000188.1:0-9015 GCA_038220855.1 Bryobacterales bacterium
CACTCGGGGGGAAGCTGGCGATACAGATCGATGAGCAGCGCATGGCGGGCGTCCCGGATCTGGATGGCTGAGTTCTCGAACGCCACCAACCGCGCGGCGACGGCGGCGTCAGGAGTTAGAATGCCAGCTCGGGCGAGAGCCAGCGGTTCGAGCGGAGGCAGAGACGTGAAGCGGCGCGATTGGAGGATGAAATAGGTGAGGGCCTCGGCCGTTCCGGCGATGACGCGAGTGGAGAGCGAAGTGTTCTGGGCGGCCACGTAAGATGGCCAGGAGGCTTTCGACAGACCCAGATCTCCGGCGAGCGCAAGAGCCGCGGCAGGAAGGTCGGCGAAGTCGAGTTGGCGGGCGGGGGCGGGGGCGCAGGGCCAAAGGGGAGACGTAAGGGCAGCTAGCCAAAAACGGCGGGACAACATTCGCCGTTAGCGTAGCAAAGAAACGTCAGGCGGAGCGCGGGTCGCAGCTCCGCCCGGAGTCTGACAGAAGGAGTTCGGTCGGGAACTTCGGAAGCTTAATTGAAGAACTCGCCGATTTCGCGAGCCACGCCGCGCGCTTCAAGATGGATCAGCCCCGCGTTGCAGCCGGCCGGTCCGATCACGGCAAGAACGCCCTTGGCACCCGCGGAATAAAGGAAGATCTGCCCGTCGTGGCCACCGACGGTAATCTCTTCAAACTGACCGGCACTTAGGCTATCGCTCACCCGGCGGCCCAGGCTGGAAGCCGCGGCGGCCATGGCGGCGACGCGATTGGCGTCCGCCCCATTAGAAAGGGAATGCGCGATGGGAAGCCCCTCGGAGGAGGCAACCAGCACGCCGCGCAACTCCGGAATCGCCGTCCGGAGATTATCTACGCTCTTCTGAAATACGTCTACTTTACCCATTTTCAAACTCCTCGAACCAGTTCACCGGCTCTATCAATGAATCCATCGTCGGAATCGGTGGATACTTTAGACCCGAGAGGACGAATGCTAAGGTATTTTGTTTGCTTTGGGCGATCAAGCCGAACTCGGCAAATGGCCTTAGTACCCTCTAAGAAATCTTGCCCGGCCGACCGAGAAATAGGTAATTTGCCGTCTGGTTCCAAAACTCTGGTGCCATTACTATTAACCCAGAGGGAAAGACATCGAATGCGTTGCCTGCAGTGTGGCGTGGAAATGGCGCTCAAAAAGCTCCGGAATTCCACCGAATTCTGTTCGGAAGATTGCGGCCGGAAGTACCAGGACGAGTCGAATCAACAGGCGGTGAGCCGGTTGATGCAGCAGCGCAAGCCGAAAGGGGTGCGGGCGGCGGTTTCGGCGGGTCGGTTCGGGGAAGCCGTTTCGGTTGCGACGACAGTAATTGCGGTTACCGAGCCCCCCCTGGGAGAATTCCTACCCCAAAAGGTATGGGCCATCCTGGAAGCCCATCCGGTATCGCCAAAAGTGGACTGGCAATTGCGGAAGGGTAGCCAGGTAATGCCCGCTCTTTCGGGCGAAACGATGACGTCGATGCTGGCGTTGGCGTTTGCCAACATTAATGACACCTACGGCCCCCGAGGCCCGCGAGTGGGTGTGATCGACGAATATCTCTCTGCTGAGCCGTTACCCCTCTGGCCGTTGAAGGCGGACGGAAAGCCCCTGCAAGCTTACCTTCCGGCGGTGGGCCAAGGATGGAACGCTCGCTGGCCAGAGCACTGGAATGGGCTGCTCTTGATGGCAGCAGACGACGGTGAGAAGGCTCGCGCCGCCGAGCCGACGCCAGAACCGGCAACGATTCCGTCCCCGGCCATAGAGATTGCGGCCCCTGCGGCGAAGTCCCCCGCCCCTGTGGCACCCGCCACGGTGACGATGGTTCCCTCGCAAATCGCAGCGTTAAAGGCGACGAAGCCCGACGTAGTCCGCGCGTCCAACGAGCCCGCCGCCACCAGCGAAACGATCGCGATGCCCCGGGTTTCGATGCAGATTCCGGAGTCGACGATGCTGCCCCTCCGGCCGAGGATCGTCATCGCTCCCCGGACGTCGAACGAACCGAAAGCGGATAAGCCAGCCGAACCCGAAGCCAAGCGCTCGACCCCGCAGGCCAAGACAGCGGAGCCGGCCCCGACGGTGGCCAAGCCCACCGGGAAACCGCCAACGGAAGCCAAGCCGATGCTTGTCTCAAAGGCCGACGCCGACGCCAAGCCCGCCGAAACAAAGATTCCGGAAGTAAAACTGGAAGCTCGCCGTCCAGAAAAGCTGGTTACGGAAGCGGCAAAGACAAAAGTCGAACCGTCTGTGCAGAAAGCGCCGATCCAATGGGAAGGCAAAAAGGGGCGCCAGCCCGAGGCCGAGGTCGACAAGGCTTCCGTAAGCAAGCCGAGAGAGGTGGAAGCCCCGATCTCTGTCCCGACGTTTGGTGCGCAACCGAAGAGTTCGGCGGCGACCGGACTCTGGTATCGCATGCCGTGGTGGGAGAAGGGCGCGGCCGTGATCGTGTTTCTGCTCTCGATCGGCGGGTGGCTCATCAATGGCCGACCGGCAGAAGTCAAAAAGAGTAGCCGCTCGATGAGCCTGCCATCGCCGGCCGCTTCGGCTCCGAACTTGGGCGGTGATAGCTGGGGCTCCGAGTTCGCGACCGATCTGGCCGGGGTGGCCCGAGGGCGGCAGTTGTCGATCTACCGGCCCTCGAGGACGATGACCGACTACGTGATTGACTTTCAGGGCACGATCCAGGAACGTTCTTTAGGCTGGATTGTGCGGGCGAAGGATGCCAGGAACTACTACTGTCTCAAGTTGGAGGCCGACCGGAGTGGATCGGTTAAGTTAGTTCGGTTTGGGGTCATCGACGGTCGGGAGGACGCTCATACGCAGGTTCCCCTTTCGCTGCCGGCGGCCAATCCACCGGGCAGTTACAAGATCCGCGCCGAAGCTAAGGGCCCCAAAATAACTACTTACGTCAATGGGCAGGCGGTGGACGTGTGGGTAGATCAACGGTTAACCCAAGGCGCGGCCGGATTTAGTAATGAGCGGGGCGAACGGGCAGTGATCAAGACGGTTCAAGTGTCCTTCTAGAAGGGACCCAAGCAATAGAAAGAGTGGAGAGAGGGGAAATCGATGAGTAACGAAAATCTGGACGATCGCTGGCTTTGGTTCATTGATGATGCGCCTTTACAGGCACTGCTCCGGGCTGAATCAGCGATGCCGTCGATGAAGATGCGAGCGGCGTCTTCTCCGGCGATCGTGAAAGCGGTTTCGCTTCACATAGAGGGACGGGCGGCGGAGGCCATCGCCGAACTGACGGCCGCCGTAGAGCGGGGCGATCGTCATCCCGACGTCTATCTCATGCTCGGCCAGTTTCATTTCGAGAGCGAGCAGTGGGCGGACGCCGCTGATACGTATCGGCGACTGGTGGAACTCGACCGCCAACACGCGACCGGGGCCTTCAACCTCGGCGTCTGTCAACATCGAATTCACGCTTGGGTGGAAGCAGAGGCGAGTTTTCGCCAGAGCCTGGCGAACCAGCCTGGGCGACTCGAAGCGCATCTGGGTTTAGGCATTGCCTGTCTGCAGCAGCAGAAGGGCCAGGCGGCACTGGAGGCCTTTGACCAGGTGCTGGCCAAGGACAAGGCGTCGGAATCGGCCCGCTTCGGGCGAGCGGCAGCCTTACAACTGCTGAAGCGATATGAGGAAGCGCTCGCCGAGTACGACAAGGTGCCGGATAAGGATGGCTTACGGATTGACTTGACCAGGAACTGCCTGGCCGCCGCGGCGGCGCAACGGGACCTGCCGGGACTGAAGCGCTATGGGCAGAAACTACTCGATCTCGACGGCGAGTCGGGTCCGGCCCACGAAGCCTTGGGGGTCGCCGCTCTGATGAGTGGGGATTTCAAAACGGCCGTGGATTTCTATGAAGGTGCAATTGCCGCCGGAGTTGAGGGAGCCGAGGTTTGGGCGGGTTTGGGGACGGCGGCCGCGCGTAGCGGCAACGATCCGGTGGCTGATTCGGCCTTGCGGCGAGCGCTCGAACTGCAGCCGAACCACCCCGGCGCCTTGTTCGAGCGGGCCGGACTGGAAGACCGGCGCGGCACCGCGGCCGATGCTCGGCGGGAATGGGAAAAGGCGGCCGCCGGTACCCGTTCGGAGGCGGCGTATTGGAATTTAGCCTTGGCAGCCCAACGGCAGGGCGATCAGAAGGCGGCGATTGAGGCGCTGCAGCGGTTGGTCGGAGGCAATCGGCAACGGCATGATGCATGGTATCTGCTGGGGGAACTTCTATCCGAAGATGCCCGTCCCGCTGAGGCCGCTAAAGCATTTGCCGAAGCGCTCCGGATCAAGCCGGATTGGCTCGATGCGCAGTTTAATTTCGGCCTGCTGGCTTGGCGGGCGGGTCATTTAGATCGGGCGTGGCAGGCCTTTGAATCCGCGGCGGCCCGGCAACCGGAGCGGGCGGAACTGCACGAAGCCATGGCTCAGCTGGCAGTGGAACGGGGTGACGCTAACCGAGCCGCCGATGCGCTGAAAAAGCTGGATCGGCGCGGCGGCGGATCGGAAACGCTTAGCTTTAATGTCGCCGTCGCGCTCCAACGGGCCGGTCGCGCTCGCGAAGCCGAGGCGCTCTACCGGCGAACGGTGACCGCCAACCCCTCTTTCGTCGAAGGCCTGGTTAACCTGGGCCACGCGCTCGAGGCCCAAGGGGACCGTGACGGAGCCGCCGAGTGTTGGCAGAAGGCGGTGGACTTGCGTCCGGAGTTGGCTCTCTAGACTTAAAGGTCGATATCGCGGGTTGGGGGTCGTTCGTCGGCGGTTTCTTTGGCTTTGGCAAACAAATCGTCGAAGCGCGTCGAGAGTGCCGCCTGGTGCCGGCGATGCCCAGCCACAGCATCGGAAAATCGTTGTTCTCTCGTCGCACTGCTCTGTTGCAGCTTGGCGACCTCCTCGGCCAAATCGAACGTGGCGGCCCGGGAAAGGGGCGGGGCGTGACGAACAACTTTGGTCGAGATCGGATCAACCGTGAGAATCCCCTGGCAGCAGGGGCAAGTGATTTCGAACGGTTCGTTCATGATCTTTAGCTTATCGAATCTTCAGGTGTTCTCCTGAATTCACTTGAGAATTTTCGACAACGGCCTAAAGCTATTGCCTAAGGGTGACGATCAGAGGAACATGGGGAAGGTGTCCGTCGTCCGCAAAATTCGAATCACGCCGGTGGCCGGGAGGTCAAACTGATGCTGCGCGGTATCATCATCAGTCCGGATGTTGATGTTGCCGATGCTCTGATCAATGTGATTTCTCAAGTCGGCCAGATCGCGGTTACCAGAACGCTCGATCGGTACCCCTCCGTCAACGATCTACAAAAGGCGATTCGCGCGCATGGGCCCCAGGTTATTTTCCTGAGTCTTTCCTCGGTCGAAAAAGCGATTGCGACCGCCCAGGCGGCCGAAGCCGCCGTTCCCGGCATTCAGATCATCACGATCAATAACGAAACCAATCCCCAAGCCCTGTTGGACCTCATGCGGGTTGGGATTCGGGAGTTCATCGGAGCCCCGTTCCGGGCTCAAGAATTGATCGATACCTTGTCCCGAGTGAAAGAAAACCTGCAGCGCAAGCCGCTGGCTTCGTTCGAGTCGGACTACATCTATTCGTTCCTGCCCGCCAAGCCGGGCGTCGGGGCTTCCACGATCGCGATGAACGTATCGTCGGCAGCGGCAAAGCTCGGAAATTGCAAAACGGTACTGGTGGACCTGGACTTGAACTCAGGGATGCAGCGCTTCATGATGAAGCTTGACAACGAGTTCTGCATTACCGACGCCGCCGAGAACGCCCTGAAAATGGACGAGGCACTTTGGCCTCAACTGGTCACCTCCATTGGTGACTTGGACGTCATGCACTCGGGCCGGCTGAACCCAGGGCACCGCATAGAGCCAACCCAGATGCGCCACTTGGTTGAATTCATGCGTCGCTACTACCGCTTGGTCACCGTGGATCTGTCCGGAAACATGGAGCGCTACTCGATCGAGATCATGGAGGAGTCGCGACGGATCTTCCTGGTGACGACGGCTGAGCTCTCTTCGCTCCACTTAGCCCGGGAACGGTACAACTATCTAAGGACACTCGACCTCGGCGACCGCATCGAACTGGTCCTCAATCGAAGCCACAAACGGTCTGAGATCGATACCAAGCAGATCGAGGACCTCCTGGGCCTTCCCGTCAAGATTGCGCTTCCGAATGACTATCAAGGGGTCAGCCGAGCGCTTACAGCGGGCAAGCCAGTCGACTCCCAATCCGACCTTGGTCGTGAATTCAAGAAACTCGCCTATAGCCTCGTCGAGCGCGAAGAGGCGAAAGAAACCGAAAAGACGAAACAAAAACAAAGCGCCTTAAGCGGAATCTTGTCGATTCTGCCGGGCAAGAGATCCTTGTTCGCAGAAAAAAAGTCGACCGCCTAGCGCGAGGCGCTCATAAGCGGGCAGGGACCGGAGCGGTCCACGAAAGAATCAAAAACCCGCACGCTCCGGTCTCCGTTGCCCCCGGTTCCTCAATACCGGGCAGGGACCGGAGCGGTCCACGAAAGAATCAAAAACCCGCACGCTCCGGTCTCCGTTGCCCGCGGTTCCTCAATCGACTCCGGGCAACCATCACGGGTCTGCCCCTACGAGCCTAACGGCACCCGGTCACCCGAAGACCCGGCAGCGCAGCCAATAGCTAGTTCTAGCAATACGGAATCGAGTCCAGCAATGGCCCCTCGGAAAAAACCGGCGCTGCCGACAATCGTCCGTACTGAAGGCGAATCAAGCGAACCCTTCAGCGGATCCGAAAAAGGGAACGGTTCTGATAAAGCTATCTAAAGTGCACCTCGGTGTTGTACCATCTACTCCTCAATGGGGGTTGACAGGCTATAATCCGTAACGGATAATTCCGTAAGACTAAAGTAAATCTCTTCTGGCCAAGTCGATTCGAAACCTCCCCACGGCCCTTTCGAAACGGTGCTCACGGCTTCGAAGCTGAAGCTTGCGTCGAGATTGAAAGTTGGAAACGGTATCGGGAGTTCACCATGCGTAAAGAGCTTGTCCTAGCAGCGATTTTTTCCACGGTTTGCGCCGCCCAGGTGACCATCCAGGAGGGCACCAAGCTCCGCGTTCGCCTCGATCAGATGATCTCCTCCGCCACGGCGGACGAAGGGCAGATTGTCGAGCTTTCCACAACCGAAGCCGTCAAAGTCGGCGAAGTCGTCGTCATTCCCGAAGGCGCCCGCGTTGTGGGAACCATCACCGAAGCAACCGCGAAGCGGCGCATGGGCCGCGCCGGAAAATTGGACTTCTCCATCGATAAGGTCCGCGCGGCCGATGGCGAATGGGTTCCTCTCCGCTACACCCTCAATAAGAAAACCGGCACCAGCAATTCGGTGAAAACTGGAATCATCACGGCTGGCGTCGCCGTAGTTTTTTGGCCCGCCGCCCCTTTCTTGTTGATGATGAAGGGCAAGGACATCACCATTAACAAGGGAGTGGCCTTCGACGTGTTCACCGATGGCAACCGTACCCTTTCCCAAAAAGGCGCGGCACCAGCCCCTCAGATGGCAACCGCGCCAGCCGGCACCCCTGCCCCCACACCGGATGCCAACAGCTCCGCCACCGGCGGAACCGCCAGTGTCACCATCGTTGCCTCGGTCGCCAGAGCCGATATCGAAGTCGACGGTGTTTTTGTCGGCAGCACCCCGACCACCGTCCAACTCAAACCCGGCCCCCACGTCATCACGGTAAAATCGGATGATAAAGTCTGGATGCGGAACCTTCAGGTTTCTGCCGGCAGCTCCGTCACCCTCAGCGCCACTTTCACCAAAGGCGCAACCGCCCCGCCCAAGGAATAGCACCGCCCCGCGCCGCGCGGCGAACTCATTATGTTAAAAATGCTCGGGCCATTCCAGGTTCTCGAAGTTGTTGGCAAGGGTGGCATGGGCACAGTGTATCGAGGGTTGGATCCTATCATCGGCCGGCCCGTCGCTATCAAGGTCATCCGGCTTCTCGGTTACAATGACGCCGACGAGCGCCTATGGTTGCGAGATCGTCTCTTCCGCGAGGCGCAAGCCGCCGGATCACTGTCTCATCCCTCCATCGTCACCATCTATCAGGTCGGCGAAGATAGCGACGTCGCCTACATCGCCATGGAATTCGTCGAAGGATGCACCATGCAGGACATCATGGACGGCGAAGGCGGAGCCGACAAGGCCAACCTCTGCCGAATTCTCTGGGAATCCGCGACCGCCCTCGACTATGCCCACCACCAGGGCTTAGTCCACCGCGACATCAAACCGGCCAACATCATGGTCTCTATTTCCGGTGCCACCAAGGTAACTGACTTCGGCATCGCCAAGTCCTCCCTTAGCCAAAGTTCCACCGTGACCGGCCAAATCCTCGGCACGGTGTTCTACATGTCTCCCGAACAGGTCCGCGGCGACGCCCTCGACGGTCGCAGCGACCAGTTCGCCTTGGCCGTCATCGCCTACGAAATATTCACCGGCCGCAAACCCTTCCAGGCCGAGTTGACCACCAGCATCTGCTATCAAATCATTCACCAGGAACCGCTTTCCCCCGAAGACATCAACCCCGCCATCGGCAAGAAAATCGCCGCGGTGATCAAACGAGGATTGTCGAAGAACGCCGCCGCCCGCTACGGCACCTGCGCCGAATTCGCTGCGGCGCTTAGCCTCGCCCTGGCCGAGACGACGCTGCCTGCCCCCCGGCAACGAGTGGTCCAACCGCCAACGCGAGAGGTTTCAATCCCCGCAACCTTTGAACAGGAACCCCACCCCGCAAGAAAGCAAAAGCAATCGAGGCTCGTGCAAGCCGCACTCGTAGGCATCGTCGTACTCCTGCTTCCGGTCATTGCCGTGGCGCTCTATCGAACGCTGCAGAGGGCCCCGGTCGCTGCGGCGTTGCCGGTGACCATGCCCACGGTCGTAGTCAATCCCGTCGACGACACCCCGCCCATCCCCCCACCCGTCATCAAGCCACTTCTGGTTGATGCCCCCCCCAAACCCCCCGGTGTGACGGATGTAAAGGGAGCTC
>JBBRIO010000189.1:0-8975 GCA_038220855.1 Bryobacterales bacterium
CTCAGCCGATTCTTCGCGGATGGAAACCCGGCGCGGGCACTCTCCCAGCGCTGCGGCCTACACTCGTCGTGTGACCGCCGGCGGTCACTCGACGCAGCAGCGCATCAATCGATCACCTCCACCCAATTCAACCAGTCTGACTCCTTATTCCACGCCGCCTTCGGCGCAGCGCTACCGCGATCGCAAACCCAGCGACACTCCTTGCCGCCCCGCCAGTAAGTGGGCGCGCGATCAGGTTGAGCTGGCCCAAAGTCGTCGATCGTCTCCAAGCTTCTCGCACGGCCATGCCGTTTTCAAAAATGAGTTGGATGCCGTAACAGTCGGACGAAATCGGAATCTACTGGATAAGGGCCTCCGCGTTCTGACCAAGTCGATGCTGAACCGACGATGCCCCCATGTGAATTAGGAGATACCACCATGGCCCAATGTGAAGTTTGCGGGAACGATTATGACAAAAGTTTCGAAGTCTTGATGTCGGGTAAGTCACACACCTTTGACAGCTTCGAGTGCGCCATTCACGCCCTTGCGCCGGCTTGCGCGCATTGCGCATGTAGAGTCATCGGACATGGCACTGAGGCCGGCGGCCGATTTTTCTGCTGCGCCTACTGTGCCCGTATGGCAGGCGTCGACGGAATAAAAGACCGCGTTTGAGAAATCAGGGGCACTACGCAGCGCTTCAAGAAAATCATCAATGGCTACCAAATCAGCTTCGGCCTGCAAAGGAACCGGCAAAATCGAAAAGGTGATGAAAGAATACAAGGACGGAACGCTGAAATCCGGCAGCGGGCGGAAGGTGACCAGCCGGAAACAGGCCGTCGCGATTGCGCTGAATGAAGCGCGTGATTCGGGTGCAATCATTCCCGAAAAAAAGTCCTAGGTGGGCGGCCAGCGCTCAGCCCTACTGGAAGTGGCTGGCGCTCCTCGTCCTGGCAATCTGCATCGAGATTGCCACCAACCCGGCCGCCCCCCGGCTGTGGGAAGTGGTGCTGGATCCGGTCTTCAGTTCGCAATCTCCCCCACCCTTCCTAATGGCGCTGCTCGCTGGTGCGATGGATCGCCATTCCATCCTCAATCGAGCCGTCGCTGCCACGGTAATCATCGCGCTGCTCCAGTTCATCGGCGCTTGTGTCGACGCGTCCTACTCCGCCAGCATTGGACAACGCATCGCCCACGATCTCCGCCTCAGCGTCTACACGCACCTCCACCGGTTGGCGATGTCCGCCTACGACCGTCAGCGGATCGGCCCGATCGTCAGCACCATCACCGACGACATCAATGCCGTCCAGGTCTTCGCCTCCACCTCACTCTTGGACATCCTCGTGGACGGCCTCACCATCCTCGGCATGCTCGTCTTCATGTTCTCTCCCATCTGGCGCATCACGCTCGTCGCCCGCGCTCTCACGCCTCTTCTCGCCTTCTTCTTCTATCGCTTGCGGTTTGTCGTTAAGACAGCAACGCAGGACGTAAGGCTCCGCCAGAGCGAACTCGTCAGTATCGTGCAGGAAGCCCTCGGCGCCATCCGCGTCGTGAAGGCGTTCTCCCAAGGCCGCTTCGAACGGGGGCGGCTGGAAGCCAAGAGCCTCGAAAGCTAGCCGGCGGCGCTGCAGGCCCGCCGGCACCCTCGTCGTCTTCATGACCGACCTCGGTAAGCTCTTCCGGCCGATCCAGGAACTTGCCCGAGCGAGCACGAACATCGCCCAGGCCACCCGTCGGCCTGGAGCGGGTTCAGTTGCTGCTCCGCGCCGACGAGCGGCTCCCGCGTTCCCCCACCGCCCGCATCCTCGAAACGGTCACCGGTCGCGTGGAGTTCCGTCACGTCAATTTCGGCTACAACCCGCGACGGATCGTTCTGTCCGACGTCTCCTTCGTCTCCGAACCGGGCCAGTTCATCGGAGTCGTGGGAGCCAGCGGTAGCGGCAAGTCGACTCTGGCCGGTCTCATCCCCCGATCGACGGGCAGGACATCCGCGAATTCATCATCCGATCGCTTCGCCCGCAAATCGCTTTCGTGATGCAGGAGGCGCAGCTGTTCTACGTGCCTGTCTGGCAGAACATTGCGTACGGCAAACCGGACGCCACCCGCGACGAGATCGTTGCAGCTGCCCGCCTCGCCCAGGCGCATGACTTTATCGAAGCGCTGCCCCAGGGCTACGACACGATGGTGGGACAAGGCGGCATGCCGCTATCGGGCGGACAGGCGCCAACGGCTGGGCATCGCCCGGGCAATGGTGAGAATCGGCCGGATCGTGATTCTCGACGAACCCAGCTCCGGCCTGGACGCGGAATCGGAACGCCTGGTCCTCGAAGGGCTCGGCAATCTGCTGAAGAACCGGACCACCTTCGTGATCGCCCATCACCTGAACAGGTTCGCCAAGCGGACTGCATTCTGGTCTTGGACGAGGGCCGCATCCCCGAGCGGGGCACGCATGACGAACTCATGGCTCTCGGCGGTTTGTACGCAAAGCTCCAGCAGCAGCGGACAGGCACTACGACTCCACTTTCGCTGAAACCGAAATAAGGCTGCGAAGGTTGCTCTTACCAGCCCAGGAGTTCACGGAGCCGGGCGGCGTAGCGGCGGCTAAGTTCCAGCGTTTCGCCGGAAAGAAGGCGAAGGCTGCCGCTGGAGCGGCTGTCCGGGTCGATTTCGGCGACGTGGGCAAGGTTCACGATGGCGCTTTTGTGGACCCGGATGAAGTGGGCGGGGTCGAGGCGGGATTCGAGATCGCGGAGGGTCGAGTTCAACAGAAAGCGGCCGTCGGCCGTGGCGGCAAAGACGAGTTCGTCTTCGGCGAATAGGTGGGAGATCGATTCGACGGGAAAGACGTGAAGCCGTTGGAGGCGCTTGCCTACTAAACGCTGCAGGGGAGGGCGGGAACGCACCAGGGCATCGAGGTTGGCCTGGCGTTCGCGGAGGCGGCCTACCGCCCGGGCAAGAGCTTCGGGTTCGACAGGCTTAAGGAGATAGTCGAGCGCGTTGGCGGCGAAGGCCTGCAGAGCGTACTGGTCATAGGCCGTGACGAAGACGACGTGGGGCCGGGTGGTCAGGTTTTCCAGGACTTCGAAGCCGTCCATGCCGGGCATTTGGATATCGAGGAAAACAGCGTCGGGGCGGAGGGCTTGAACCTGCTCGATGGCCTCAAGACCGTTGGCTGCCTCCCCGGCAATGGTGACGCCTTCAAAGGCGGTGAGAAGGCGCACCAGGCGTTCGCGGGCGCGGCGTTCGTCGTCGACGATCAGGACTCGCATTGAGGGTTCCATTCGAGCGTAACGCGGGTGCCGGCCCCCGGGGTGGAGGTGACCGTTAAGCGGCCGCGGGGCAAGGCTTCGACGCGCTGTTGCACGTTCGCTAGGCCTACGCCGCTGCGTGGTTGTGGGGGGTGGAATCCGGCACCGGTGTCGGCCACGGTGACCATGATTCGCGTGGGCGCGGGCAGGGCGATCGTGACGGTGATGGCCCCGCCGGCGAGCTGGGGGGCGATGCCGTGTTTGACGGCATTCTCGACGAGCGGCTGGATGAGCATGGTCGGGACTTGTAGGGTGGCCAGTTCGGGTGGGCAGTCGATCGAGTAGGTGAGGCGCTGTTCGAAGCGGAGGCGTTCGATGTCGAGGTAGGCGGTAAGAAAGGCGACTTCGCTCGACAGAGGGACGGTGGATTGGCGGGTAGAGTCGAGCGCGTGGCGGAAGATGCGGGCGAGGTTGAGAATGGCTTGTTCCGTGAGCGGAGCGTCCTTGACCATGTCGGCGAGGGAATTGAGGGAGTTGAACAGGAAGTGGGGATTGATTTGGGCGCGGAGGGCTCGAAGTTCGGCTTCGGCGGCGAGTTGGCGCTGGGCGCGTGCCTCGAGTCCTTCGAGAGCGGCGGCGAGGTGGGCCGCGACGCCATCAATGAATGTAGCGTCCTGAGACTGGTAGGGCTGGCGGCTGCGGCGGGGCCCGAGGGAGAGAACGCCGCGTTGGGCGAGGGTGGCGACGGCGGCGGCGGCGGGGTCTGTCGTCGGGCCGAAGCGGACCCAGTCGGCGTGGAGGGCATGGGTGAGCGCAGTGGTGACGTGGTCGATGGCGGAGGGCGCGTCGGAACATTTGGCGATGCCGGCGGTGATGGCGGTGAGGGCGATGCGATAGTCGGGACGGCGGAAGACGATGTGGTCGAGGGCGGCGTCGATGGGGCCGACGGCGAGGAAGAGAGCGTAGGCGGCGGCGAGGCCGAAAATGGCGAACGCCGCCCCGATTGTGGGGGCGGCGAGGAGGGCAAAGAGGAGGAGAGCGCCGAGTACGGCGCCTCGTTTTATGAGGACGTCGAAGAAGGTGGCGCGCGTTTGGAAGTAGATGAGGCCAGCGATGCTGGGGAGCATGGCGAGTTGAGCAAGGGTGTAGAGCAGCGGTTGGTGGTGGGACCAAATGACGGCGTTGACCAGAAGGAGGGGGAGGAATGCGGTGGCTAGGGTGCGGATGTCCCAGATGGTGGCGGGGATGGTGATCGGCTCCGGGGTGCGGGTGGGGGTGAGGTTGAGGGAGAGGACTCCGCGAGGGGTGCCGCCGGTCCATAGAGAGCTTACGCCTTCGCTTTTGGGCAGGTGGCGGAAGAGCATGCTGACTACGCTGATGCCCATCGCCCAGAAGGAGAAGATGGCGTGGTTACCGGAGAGGACACCGCCAATGCCGGGGTGGAACGCGGAGATGGCGAGGTCGAAATAGGCGAAAAGGATGGGGAGGTGGGCGTTCCATGTCGCCTCGCCGACCGTGGCGAGCAATACGGCGGCGCTGGCGCCAAAGTAGTGCAGGCAGAGCATGGCGACGGCGATCTGCAGGACGAGTGCGGTGACCGCCCGGTCAGGGCCGAGTGCGGCGACGGAGTAGAAGGCGGTGAGGGCGATCAACGTGAGCAGCAGCAGGATGGCGCGACCGCGCAGGCGGACGCGGGTGGCGAAGGCCACCGCCATGGTGAGGGCGGCGAGGGCGAAGGCGGCGTTGGCGATGGATGCGAGGTTCATAGGCCCATCGTGCGGCCCGGCGGACGGCAGCACCATGAAAACCATGGTAGGCGGTGCGGAAGGGGAGGTGAGTGGTGCGGCATTGGGGGTTAAAGCCGGTGATGGACGCTACGTAGGGGGCGAGGACCAACTCCGTATCCCCGATGCCACCGACCAGGCTGAGGACATGGATCATCTGCTGGACGAGATGCTAGCGGACAGCACGGACGGTGGGCTTCGAAAAGTGATCCACTTCCTGTCGGACGGTGCCCGTAGGCCGGGTGGTAAAAAGCGCTCCGTCCGCGAAGGCGCGGCACCAAGGGGCGGGGAACTCGCCCATCCTGCCGTGCCGGAGCGAGTCCGTTGTGCGCGGTTCTTCACAAGTTTCACTCTAGCAGTCGGTTAGATAACCGTCGGATAGACCTTTCGAATCGCCGCGATGATGTCGTCCAGGTCGCGGCGGGTGTACTTGGGGTCCAGTGCGGGGCCGGCAAAACGGTTGAGAATATCGAGCGTCCGGGGGCAGGTGGCAGGGCCGTATTGGATACTCTTGCCCCGAGCGCTCGTCCAAGTCGGCCAGGCGGGGTGGGCGGTGAGCTTGTTGAGGATATAGGGAAGCACCGGGAGAACGACCGAGCCGGACGGGGGCGCGACGGGGACGTTCTCGGCCTTCATCCCCGATATGAATTGATCTCGTTTCGCTTTGTTGGCAAAAGCCAGGAACACAGCGGCGCCGAGTTCTCCGGCGGGGTCGGGACGGTGGCGGAAGCGGATGCCCGGGAGGTCGGCCACTCCCTCATAGACGCGTTTGGCATTCGCGCGGATCGAGTCGACGATGCGGTCGAGCTTGCGCAGTTGGGCCAGCATGACGCCCCCGGTGAACTCGTTCATCCGGTAATTGGCTCCGGCAAAGGGGGCTAGCGTGGGCTGGCCGAGCAGTCCGGCGTGGACGGCGCGGAGGCCGCCGAGATCGTGAAAGCGGACGGCGCGCTCATAAAAGACCGGATCGTTGGTTACGAGGGAACCTCCCTCCCCCGCGCTGATGGTCTTGTTGATCTGATGGCTGAAGATAGCGATGTCGCCGAGAGAGCCCAAGGGCTTTCCCTTGTAACTGGCTCCGGCGGCTTGGGCGCAGTCCTCGAGTACCCTCAGGCCATGCCGACGGGCGAGGGCCAGGATGGGGTCCATGTCGGCGGGGCAGCCTTGGAGATGGACGGCCATCAGGAGCTTGGTCTGCTTGGTGATGAGAGGCTCGATCCGGGTGGGGTCGAGGTTGAAGGACTCGTCGATTTCGGCGAAGACGGGGAGCGCTCCGGCCCGAATGACGGCGGTAGCGGAGGAGTGCCAGGTCCAGGCGGGGACGATGACTTCGTCGCCGGGGCCGATCTGCAGCGCCGCCATGGCGACTTCCAGGGCGGCCGTGCCCGAGGTGACGGCGAGAGCGAATTTCGTTTGAATGCGGGCGGCGAGCTCCTTTTCAAACGTTGCTACTTTCACTGGGGCCTGGGTGCCGGGGCCATAGTAACGGAACGGGCGGCCGGTGCTGAGTACGTCGGCGAGCTGCTGGCGCTCCTGCTCGTCGTAGAACTCGGGTCCCCAATAGGTGGGGACGAGGGGGGTGGACCGGGTGGGCGAACTGGCCTGAGCGGCGCTGGCGGCGGCAATGGTGCCGGCGAACTTCCTGCGATTCATGGCGACGTTCCTCTGGGGGACACTGTATCCCATTCTGTGGGATTTGGAAATTGGAGATTGCGGACCCTCGATTGCTGAATCAAAACGAAGTTTTCGCCTGCCTGCTCCTCCCTCCAGAATAGAAATCATCCGATCTTCATTCAGACAGCCTAAGGAAGAACTCTCCAGCCGTCAAACAGTCAATCCTGTAGGGCTCAAGAGCCTCCTGGCGAAAGTGCTTGTTGTTGTCAGAACCGATCGCTTAGGCCCCGGCTTTCACGGCACAAGCGAGAACGTAACGATCTTTCGAATCGCAATTCATCGATTCAATGAGGTCTTCATATCCTGCGACCATCGCTTCCGGGAAAGCTCGATTCATCTGCGTTACCCGCCCTTCGATCTCGATCGCTGCGTACGGTCATGCATCCCGTCCGCAGCTTCGGCGGCGGCAAGTGCTCGTATTCCATCTCGACGATTCAGATCCCGCTTCGCTCTGAATTCGAATAGGTCACTCGCGTAAACACGTCGATGAGTTCCAACTCGGTGAAAGGGAATCTCATTGTTCTCTAGCAAGTTGACCAGAAATTGCCGGCATACTCACAACAATGTTAATCCTGCGGCCCAATCGGCATCGATTTCTCCTGATCTCCTTTGTGCGGTCAACCCAAGTACCATCGGCGAATACTCCAAAACATTCAACAGTCCACACCACGGCTTCTTCGATAGCGATAAGGTCGAATCCCGGAAACTTGTCACGAAGTTTTCAACCGATCTGCGCGACAGCCTCTTTGATCGAAGTCCCATCCACCGGTCGAACCAACCGCGCGATCTCTTTACCGTCCCTCAAAAAGATCAGCGTCGGCCAAAGCGTCACCCGGAAGGAACGTCCCAAAGGTCGCCCCTTGCCGTCCTCAATCTTGATGTGGGTTACCAGCGGCTGATCCGCCAACGCGGACGCCAATAGCGGCTGAGCAGCGCTGCAATGCCCGCACCATGGCGTTCCAAACTCAAGAATAGCCGGGCCCGCAAGCGCATCGATCTCGGAGCGTGGGGGCTCCAGTTTTGCGTAGGTGCTGGTCATCGTCATCAGATCACTCCTCTGCTTATCTAGATGGATCGCGGCGTCATCCTGATTCTCAATCCGATTCTTCGGCGCGCTTCGGTTCGTCCCGAATCAAGGACCGGTAAGCGCCGCCGGCCTCGGCTTTCCGGCCGGGACAAGGCGAGCAGTAGGAGGGTACGAATAGAAAAGAAGGGAGGCCGCTCTATGCGAACGCCCCCCTGCGGAGAATGCTACCAACTCGCGCGGACGTTCGCTACCGATACTAAGAACGGGAACGTCGCCGTGCAGGTGGCTGTCGAAGCGTCACGGTACCGGCGAGCGGGTCGCAGTTGAGCGTCTGGTCCCCGCCGAATTCCGAGGAGAGCCGGAGCGTTACGATCGTACCGACGGGGACGTTGGCTGCGGCGATCGCCACGTTCACCGGGGTGTTGGCGTTGATCTGGATGTCCGGTGTCAGGTAATTCAGGAACGGGCTAATGGGCGCCGCGACGTTGTTGACGGAAACGATACGGAGAGACGGGATCGGGGTAAGGGCCGGCAGCGGCGGCTTGAAGAGCGGCCCGAAGATGGCAGGTGGGTTTGAGGTGACTGCTGGGAGGGCGGGGGTATTGATCCGAATATATCCGTCGCCGGCGAATGAGCTTTGCGCGGGCGAATTAAGACCGCCCTGTGCACTCACGTTACCGGCGCTCGGGATCACCGGCGCAATCAAGTGAATGGTTCCTCCCGAACCTGCGCCTCCATTGCAACCGGCGAGCGGACCTACAATCGTGCTTCCAGGGACTCCACTGGCAGTAATAGAGCCACTCGTGACGTTGATCGTTGTCGTGCTCACAATAACTCGCCGCTTTCAGAAGTTTTGAGGGTGCCCGGCAGGCGCGTGCGCAGCACCTGAGGCGAAACCGGCTCCCGCCGTCCGCCCGGAGCTTGCCACGTCCAGACCAGCGACTCCGGCCCCACTCCGTTCCAGTACACGATCTCCACGGAATAAAAGCCCGCTTTGAGCTCGACCTCCGTGTCGTATGGCTTGCCGTCCAGCAGGAAGCTCGCACCCGCCCGGCCATCCAGCCAGAAACGATAAGTACCCCGCTGTTCAATGAACAACCATCCCTTGTAACGGACCGTCACGTCCTGCGCCCGGCCAAGCCCCAAAGGGTCGGCGCCGAAGACGGCTTCGGGGTTGGGTTGATTCACCGAGGTAGCAACGAAGCGGCGGGCGGGGGAGAGGTCAGTCAGGTCCGGCCGCTGAGCCAGCGCTTGTTCGAACAGGAA
>JBBRIO010000190.1:0-8933 GCA_038220855.1 Bryobacterales bacterium
GCGCTCCGTTCGGCCACCAGCACCCGGTCCTGGCTCATGCTCGTATCCACCAGCAACCCCAGAGTCAACGGCAAATCCCCTTGCGGCGAGAAGTATTGGATCGTCTGCGGCCGCCCCTGCTCCAGCAGCACAAAGTCGTCCTTGGTCAGGTTGGCGATAATCGCTCCCTTCTTCGTCCGCACCGAAGCCAGCACGTTCACAACGCGCACGCTGGTCGTAAACGTCGCCTCCTGCCCCCAAGCGGCGAAAGGCAAAGCCAGCAAAACGCGACGGGCGATGGGAGTGGACACGTACTCCTATCATGCACCGCCTCGCGGCGTCGAAACTTCATCAAACTGCAAACTCCCTCCCCTACACTCAGAAGATGCTCCGTCTCTCCCTGGGCCTCCTCTGCGGCCTCTCCCTCTCGGCCCAACCCGCCCTCCGCCTCACTGACATCCAACTCATCGGCACCCATAACAGCTACCACCTCGGCCTCGCCTCCAGCGAAGCCGCCCTCCTCCTCAAAGCCAATCCCCGAGCCGCCGCCGCCCTTGATTACCGCCACCCCGCCATCAGCGTCCAACTCGACCGCGGCGTCCGCCAATTCGAATTCGATATCTTCGCCGATTCCAAAGGCGGCCTCTTCTCAAACCCCGCCGCCATCGCCCAAGTCGCCCAAGCCCGCCTCCCCGCCGATCCTCCCTTTGACCCTGCCGGCGTCATGAAAAAGCCCGGCTTCAAAGTCATCCACGTCCAGGACCTCGACTACCGCAGCTCCTGCCAACCCTTCACGCAGTGCCTATCCCTCATCAGTACGTGGTCAAAAACCCACCCCGGCCACCTCCCCATCTTCATCCTCGTCGAAAACAAATCTGATGTGCCGCGTCCCGGCTCCATGACGATCCCCGAAAAGCTCACCACCGCCTCCTTCGACGCTCTCGACGCCGAAATCCGCTCCGTCTTCTCCCCCGCCCAACTCCTCACCCCGGACGATGTCCGCGGCACGCACAAGACTCTCGAACAAGCCGTCCTCTCGACCGGTTGGCCATCCCTCGCCTCCGCCCGCGGTAAAGTCGTCTTCCTTTTCGATCAGGAAAGCGTCACCCCCCTCTACACCGCCGGCCACCCGTCTCTCGAAGGCCGCGTCCTCTTCACGAACGGCAAACCCGGCTCCCCCGACGCCGCCTTCCTCAAACTCAACAACCCCCTCGCCGACCCCTCCCTCATCCCCAACATGGTCCGCAAAGGCTACCTCGTCCGCACCATGACCGACCCCGGCCCCGCCAAACGCGACGCCGCTCTCGCCAGCGGAGCGCAACTCCTCAGCACCGACTACCCCTTTGACTTCCGCGCCCCCAACTCCGGCTACTCAGTCCGTTTCGACTCCGGCAACGCTCGCTGCAACCCGATCCTGCAAGCCCCCGCTTGCACCCTCGCCGCCCTTGAGGAAAAGTAGCCCTCAGAATTTCCGCGGTTGAATCCGCCGCTGCACCCGCTCGTCTCCCAGCCCCTCCCGATAGATCCGCTGCAGATCGTCAAACACCCCGTCCCACGCGTGCCCGCAAGCATACCGCCGGCCCGCCGCGCCCATCCGCTCGCGCGTCGTCCGGCAGTGCATCAGCCGTCGCAACGCCCCCACCGCATCATCGGTCAGAATGCCCTCCTCGCCATCCACCGCCCCCACCTTCCTCCCCGCCTCGGCCGGCAGCACCACCGGCACCCCGGACGACATCGCCTCCAGTATCACCAACCCAAACGTGTCCGTCACCGATGGAAACAAGAACGCGTCGAAGTTCGCAAACTCGCGCGCCAACGCCTCGCCTCGCAGAACTCCCCGGAACTCCGCCGTCTGCAAGTTCTCCCGCAGATAGCCCATCTCGCTCCCTTCCCCCACCAGCACGAAGCGGAAATCCCGCTCCCCCGCCGCCAGCAACTGCCGCTCCATCTCCACCAACACGCGCACGTTCTTCTCCGGCGTTAACCGCCCCACGTATCCAATCGAAAACTTCCCCTCGACGCGCTCCCGGCGACCCGGCGCAAACAACTCCGTGTTCACCCCGTGGCCCATCAGAAATCCCGGCCGCCCGGTCTTCGCGATCAGCAGATCCACCATCGGCTGATTCGGAGCCGCCACAAAATGCGAAATCCCATAGAACCGCATCACCGCCCACAACGTCCCCCGGCCCGCCCAGTCGCCGCACCGTCTCCCCAGGTTCAACGGCAGCAAGCGCAGCGAAGACCGCACCCGCAGCTCGGCGTACTCATGCACGTTCGTATGCCAGGAAGCCACCATCGGCACCCCCACCAAATTCGACGCCCAGAAGCCCAGAATGCTCACATCGCCAGGGCCCGTGATATGCACGAGGTCCGGCCGAAACGCCCGCAACCGCGCCACGGTCTCCGCCTTGTGTCGCGTTAGGAACGGGTCGCACTCCACATGCGCGTCCACCGGAAACGAAAGCGGGCCCCGTCGTAACTGCAACTCCTGGACTGACCCGTTTGTCCGGAACTCGGTTACCTTGCCGCCATAGGCACAAAAGAAAGGCAAGTCCCGCTTCCGCGCATACTCCACATATTCACGGCACAGCGTCCCGACCCCGTTCGACTCAAAAAACGAATCCGTAAACAAAGCCACCCGCAGCCCTGCCGCCAACGGGCGTTCGATGCTCGTCAGCTCCAAACCCACCCCGCAAAACAGTCGTGTCGATTCAGATCGTGGTCCTGGTTCGCAATTATACCGGACCAGGCCCACGATCCGTCGTTCCCAACTGCCTTAGAACCGCAGCCCCCCACCCACCTGCACCACCTCTCCACTCATCCACCCCGCATCGTCGGAAGCCAGGAATGCCGCCACTTTCCCAATATCCTCTGGTTGGCCAAATCGGGCGAGCGGCGTACGGGAGAGCACGAACGTAGCAAAGCTATCGTCGCCGCCCTCGGACAGTCTCTGCAACCCTTCCGTGATCGTCAACCCCGGCGACAGGGAGACCACCCGAGCCTTAGTACCCAGCTCCAGTGCAAAGCTCCGCGTCAAGTTATCCACCGCTGCCTTGGTCGCCGAGTAGATCGACATCCCTGGACCCGGAGTTAACGACGCGCCCGAACTGATGTTGATGATCACGCCCGGCTTTCCGTTGAAGCGTCCCGCTGCTTCCTGCGTCGCCGGCATCACCCCCGGAACATTGAGGTCGAAGTACCGCCGATAGCTCGCTTCGTCAATCGTCCCGAGTGGCGACATGCCGTACACCCCGGCGTTATTCACGAGGATATCGGCGGTGCCGAACGCGGCCTCGGCCGCGTCGAACAGAGCCTTGACATCCACCGCTTTTGATACGTCTCCCTGCACGGTAGCCTCGCCGCATCTGTTCACCCGGCTCTCTGTTCCGAACCTATGCGTCGGCCCCTGGAAATTTGTTATGTCCCACACCAAAGCCGGCCAAGCGTTCACCGCCTTGGTCCTGAAGATCTTTCACGTCAACGGTCGGCTTCTCGCCGCCGGCGACCGCCTCACCAAGCCGTTAGGCCTAACGAGCGCGCGCTGGCAGGTTCTCGGTGCCATCGAAGCCCGATCGCTATCGGTCGCCCAGATCGCCCGTAATATGGGCCTGGCCCGCCAGAACGTCCAGCGGCTCGCCGATATTCTTGAGAAAGAAGGAATCGTCGAGTACGCCCTCAACCCCGACCATAAGCGGGCCAAGCTCGTCTGTCTCACCCAGCGCGGCCGCCGTACGGTAAAAGAGATTGGCCACTTACAAGTAACATGGGCTAACCAAACCACCGCCGGCGTCAGCCTGACGGAGATTCAAACCGCCATTGAGGTCCTTCATAAATTGGGGTCGCGCCTCGCCGTCGTCCCTGCCAGGCTCGACTAGTCTTCCCCGCTCACGAGCGGATAATATGGCGTCGCCGCCGCACCAATCTTGTAACTTGCGGGAAATTGCTCTTGCGGCAGGAAAGCAAGCTCACAGTGCTTGGCGGGGGGTTGCGCGGGGCTCGGGCGTTTGTGATACGCTTGCGCGATTATGATGACGCGGAGATCTCTTCTTGCATCCTTGGCGGCAGGTCCGCTGGCGTTCGCAGCCGCGCGGAAGCCCAATGTGATCGTGTTGTTAGGCGACGATATGGGCTACCACGACATTAGCCTGCATGGCTCGAAGGAGATCCCGACTCCGCATATCGATTCGATTGCCAAGAACGGGATTCGCTTTTCGAACGGGTACGTTTCGGGGCCGTACTGCAGCCCGACGCGGGCCGGGCTGATGACCGGGCGCTACCAAACCAGGTTTGGCCATGAGTTCAATCCCGGGCCGGGAGCGAAGTTCGGATTGTCGTTGGCGGAGACCACGATCGCTCAACGGATGAAGAGTTTGGGCTACGCCACGTACGCGGTAGGGAAGTGGCATTTAGGGGACGATCTGGAGTTTCGGCCAATGAAACGGGGGTTTGATGAGTTCTACGGGACGGTGGCGAACACCTCCTACTATCACCCGCCACAGTTTGTGGATTCGCGGGTGGGGCCGGAGGCCAAAAGGGTCGAGGATCCGGAGTTCTATACCACTCGGGCGTATGCGACGCGAGCGGTCGAGATCCTCGAAGCGAACAAGAGCCGGCCGTTCTTCTTGTATATGGCGTGGAATGCGGTGCATGCCCCTTCGCAGGCTCCACAGGCGACGCTCGATAAGTTCAAGAATGCCCCGACCGAGTTGCGGCGGGACCAGGCGGCGATCACCTCCGAGATGGACGACGGGATCGGGAAAGTGCTCGCCAAGCTGCGGCAGTTGAAGCTGGAGGAGAATACGCTGATCTTCTTCCTGAGTGACAATGGAGGCCCGCAACCGGGAGTGCGGACGGACAATACGCCCTTGAAGGGCTATAAGGCATCCACTTGGGAGGGCGGCATCCGGGTGCCCTTTCTCATGCAGTGGAAGGGGAAGCTGCCGAAGGGGAAGGCGTATGACTATCCAGTGATTCAGTTGGATATTCAGCCGACGGCGTTGGCGGCGGCTGGGGGGACGGTGGAGAAGACCTGGAAGCTGGACGGCGTGGATCTGCTGCCGTATTTGACGGGGAAGGCAACGGGGCGGCCCCATGAGAAACTGTTCTGGCGGTTTGGCCCGCAATGGGCCATTCGGAAGGGCGACTGGAAGCTGATGCAGGCCTCTGAGGAGAAGCTTCTACCGGCGGTGGCGCTGCCGGAGATGCCCGTGGGGGCGGTGCATTTGTATGATTTGAAGGCGGACGTGAGTGAATCGAATGATTTGAGTGCGAAGCATCCGGAGAAGGTGGCGGAGTTGCAGGCGGATTGGGCGGCTTGGAACAAGGAGCAGGCTCCGGCTTCGTGGCTGCCGGGCAGAGCGGCGGCGGGACAGCAGAAGAAGCAAAACAGGAAGAAGCAGAAAGAGTAAGCGTGGCGGTGCAGAATTCGTCGCGGTTCCCCCGGTTGGGTGTTCGACGACCCGGAGTGGGTATGAGCGGGGGCGAGTCAGGCGGGTCATCTTTTGAGGATGGCCCCGTGACTAGCGAAGGCGATGGACGGGATCGAGTTGGCGGATAGAGGGCAGCAACACGAGACCGAACGGTCAAGGGCTGGGAAGAAGCGCTAGGTGATCCAGGCTGCGGGTTCATCAATGACATTGATTCCCTCTGAGTGTTGAAGCAACTGTCGACAGGGGCTTGCGCTGGCTTCTCGTAAGGTATAGCATCGGGGCGTCCGAAATGGAGAACTCGAAAATGCAAAACAAATCCTACGCCTTTCTCACCGCCATCGTCGCCGCCGCCGGCCTCGTCTTCCTCAGCCTGCGGTAGATCAACGGGAGCCCAACTCCGTCGTCAACACGGTCGCCCCAGCAGAGGCTCTACTCGATTCCTGAACCATCGAACGTAACGAACTCAGTAAATTGGAGTTCGCCAAGCGTTGGCTCCGGATCGGCCTAAATCGGTGCTTCTGATCTGAATGCGCGGCGTAGCCCTAGCGAGCAAAGCCCTCAATGGCCGAAGCCGTTCCGGCGATTGCGGCGTGGACAAAGTTGTGTCCAAAAAACCAGGCGCGCAAAGCGGAAGATAACCGGCAACTCAACTCACGACCGGATACGCAGTGGAATGTCGGAGCGCGTCCACAACGGTGGGTCCATCAGGGGTCCCCTGGGACGGCACCTTCCGGCCGCCCCATGTTCCTACCCACCAGCGACTGGTCCGCGAGAATCGCTCGCCGAATGGAAGCGAGCGCCGTGTCGTCATCGCCCATCCTGCCCTGCCGGACCGCGTCCTTTGTACACGAGTTGCTCAATCTTTTTCGAAACACCGTGACTTGCCTGCGCTGGGGCGCGAAGAAGAGAGTGTAGGAAAGATTGGCACCGGCCCGAACCGGACAGCGCCAGTCCAACCGAAGCGAATGTCACCAGCCAACGCGCAGGCGGCATCGCAGATCAAATCAACGACTCAAGGAGATCTCCAATGATATTTTCAAAGCATTCGCTCGTGGTGGCTGCGGCTCTGGCCGGCTTGATCGGTGGGACGGCAGCGCGGGCAGCGCAGCCTGACAGCCAAGTGGATTCGGCCTTCTCGCTCGGCATCTCCGCCGACGACAAGAAGGTACCCGAGAAGCATGCCTGCAAGGGCATGAACTCTTGCAAGGGCAATGGCGGTGGGTCGAAGAAGGAATTTGGCAAGAACGAGTGCAAAGGCCAGGGAGCCTGCGCGACCGACGGTTCCAAGCCCCAAAAATAGGCAACGAGCAAACTTCGTCCCTCTCCGAGGGGGAGTGCCAGCCCGCTGGCGCTCCCCCTCTTTTCCTGTCCATCAACGTCTTTAAAATCACTTCGATTTGATATGGCCTCCCCCTTTCACAACCCGGAATTCGGCATCGGCGTAGGCCTTCGCGTTCCTCACCTCGGCCACATTCTCGAAAAGAAGCCCGTTGTGAGCTGGTTCGAAATCATCTCCGAGAATTTCATGGTGGGCGGCGGCAGACCATTGGATGTCCTGGATAAAATCCTCGACCAGTACAAGGTCGTTCAACATGGAGTCTCCATGTACCTGGGTTCGACCGAGCCCCTGAATCGCGATCACTTGAAGCGCCTTAAGGCGCTGATCCGGCGCACGAAAGCCCCCTGGGTAACCGACCACCTCTGCTGGGGCAGCGTCGACGGACGCTACACCCACGATCTGCTTCCAATGCCATATACATTCGAGGCCGCGAAGCTGACGGCGAAGAAGATCCGGCAGGCGCAGGACTTTCTCGAAGTCCCGATGGCGGTCGAAAACGTCAGCAGTTACGCCGAATTCCACATCTCCGAAATGACGGAGTGGGAGTTTCTCAACGAAGTAGTCGAGCGCGCTGACTGCGGCATCCTGCTGGACGTCAACAACATTTATGTATCCTCGCAGAATCACAGTTTTGATCCTTACGAGTATTTGAACTCTGTGCCCGCCGAACGCGTGGCGCAGATTCACTTGGCGGGGCATTCGGAATTCGAGAAGTACATTCTCGATACCCACGACCACCCGGTCGTCGACCCGGTGTGGAAGCTCTATGCGCGCGCGATCGAACGCTGCGGCCCCCGGCCCACCCTCCTCGAATGGGACGACCGCATTCCGTCGTTCGAAGAGGTGCACCGCGAAGCGCTCAAGGCGCGGAAGTACATGACTGTGCCTAATCCGGTCAGCGAGGCCGCTGTGAATAAGGCAAGGACATGAACCTGCTCGAAACCCAGCGCCGTATGGCAGCGGCCATCATGGTTGCACTCTCAGCCGATGGCCGGATCGCACCCAAGACCGCGGAAGGCAAATCCATGGCCGCCGAGGCCGCCCGCATCATCAAGCCGAATGACCGGCTGACCGCCCTCGAACGCCTCGAAATATACAGCCGAAGTTACTGGTTCCGCCTGCTCGATTCCCTCACTGAGGATTTCCCGGGACTGGAAGCGGTGATCGGTCGGGACAATTTTGCTCGCCTGACGAAGCAATACCTCAGGGAATGCCCCTCGCGTTCGTTTACCCTCCGTGACCTTGGCGCGCAGTTAGTCGATTGGCTGACCGCTAATCCGGCCTACCTCGGCGAGCACAAGGAACTGGCGTTGGACATGGCAAAGCTGGAATGGGCCCATATCGTCGCTTTCGATGGTCCGCAAGCCCCCGTGCTCGACCCCGAGCATTTACTCGAACCCGGACCTGGCATGCGCATCGGACTGCAGCCGTATGTGACGCTCCTCGCATTGCAGTATCCCGTGGATGAGTTGCGAGTGGCCATTGGAGCAACTGAGGAAGGCCGGAACTCGGCGAGCAATGTCGCCAGCCGGCGCAAGACCCACGCGGTTCGCAAGATAGGGCGGTCGACCAAGCAGCAACTCTTTGTGGCTGTGCATCGAGTGGATTCGAGTGTTTACTACCGTCGCTTGGAGCCAGAGGAGTTTCAGTTACTTGGTTCTCTGCGCAGTGGACGGCCAATCGCCGCGGCGATCGGCAAAGCTTTCAGGCAAAGTACAGACCGGGTGCCGGCCGAAATACCAGGGTTGCTCGAAGGCTGGTTCGGGGCGTGGGCTCAGTTCGGCTGGTTAACGGTTTATCAAAGGCGCACGGTCCAGGCAGGCACACCAATAACGGGCTAGGAACTTGCCCATCCTGCCATTCCGGATCGTGTCCGTTGCGCACGAGTTTCTCGAATCTAACGCCAGAGAGACAGGAATTTCAATTTCTTCAGCTCGCTACGCCGGCGTATGACGGCGCACGACGCAAGTCGGCTTTTACGAGGTACGGATAAGCAGCGAGAACCTGCTCGATGGAATGGCCGGAGGTGATGGGACCGACAATCGCGCCGACCGTCACGCGCGTGCCACCCATGCTAGATTCCCTTCCTATCGTTTCCGAGTTCGCCCCATTCATACAAAACCTGGGCATTTTGGGCAAACTCAAAGAGCCGTTCACAAGCAATTCATATTTATTTTTACTCCTTT
>JBBRIO010000191.1:0-8904 GCA_038220855.1 Bryobacterales bacterium
AAAGACATGGTGGCCTCCGGGTATGTTGGCGTTCAGGTAGACGTGGACGGCGTTGAACTTCGTGGCGGGTTTGGCGCGCCACGCTTCGGAATGGTCGCCTCCGAAGCCGTGAACGTGATACACGGTCGGAAACTTTAGACCGGGCTTGGCGAAGTTCGCGGGAAGCAGGACGCCGGCCTTCATGCGAATCGGCCGGCCGAAGAAGCGGCTGAGTCGCGGGCTTTCGAAGTCGACTAACTTCACGGTCTCGGTGTCAAGAAGGGCGGGGCGGGCGGGATTGACTTTCGTGAGCGTGAGCTTTGGTTCGGTGGCGATGGCACTGACAAAGTCGCCGGGGCCGGATCCGGAAAGGGCGTAGCTGTGGTCGCGGTCGAGGATGGCCATGTAGTGCCACTCCCCGGCCGGGGCCTGGGAGAAAGGCAGCGGGGCCGCGATATCGTCCCCATCGACGGTGACGGTGGCGCCGGGGGCCAAGTGTTCAATCTCCTTGGCGGCCATCCAGGTTTCACCGGGGATGAAGCCGGTCCGGATGGTATCTCCCTGCGGCTTGCCCTTTTTCATGAGAATGATGAGGCGACCGGAGGTGCCGGTGGGAGCGAGGGCCGGGTCGAGGGTGACCTCAATGGTGGTGCTGTAGAGCCCCAGGGGGAGCAGGAAGAGGAGGAGAGTTTTCATTAGTTTTTCGAGGACGGCTCTGAATCTGTTGGATGGCCGCGGCGGCAGCCCGTTTCACCGCAGTGGGGTATTTTTCACTTTCGAAGACGTGGAGGGCGTCGGAATCGACCGGGAGCCCAATGCGACCGAGCGAGTTCAGGGTGGCGGTCTGCCAGTGGTCGGCGAGGGCGACGTCAGCGATGCGCTGGCCGGGCTTGAGGGCGTCGCCGCTTTGGACGTATCGTTTCAGGAGGCGGCCGGGCCAGGGGGCGGCGAGCGGCTGGCCGTTGTAGGTGCCGAGTTCGTCGCTCGTATCAACGCGGGCCCCTTCGGCCAAGCGCCACTGCATCTGGCCGGCTTCGGAGGCGAACAGGACGGCGGGACGGAGGCTGGCGAGGAGGACCGACCGGGCGGCGAGGGGTTCGTTTCGCTCGAGGGCGAGGGCGGCGTTGAGGCGTACCCAGGGGGACGAGTCTTCGAGTTGGCTCGGGTCGGGAGTCCAGCGGGCGACGACGGCGCGGATGGCGGGGTGGGGATAGCCGCGGAGGGCAGGGAGAGCGGGGTGGGGACCGGTGAGTTGGCTGATCGCCCGTCGAATGCGATGCGGCGGTTGGGAGGGGTCAAGGAAGCGCTCCACCTGCCAGGAGGTGAGCGGAAGGCCGGGAATTCGGGCGTCCCAGTACAACCAGCCGGTGGCAGCCAGGAGAATGGACAGAAGAATACGGAGGGCCAAGCTTGCAGCGTAGCACGTGGATTTGGCAAACTCAGGTGTTCCATGAAGCTGCTTTTCGTTATCGCGATGGTTTGCCTGCCGGCACCTGCCCAAACGGCAGCGCAGACGGCGCTGCCTGCCGAGAAGTTGAGCTTCAAGGTGGAATGGCGCATGGTGAACGCCGGGACGGCCATGGTGACGACGAGCACGACTCCGACCGGCACCTTGCTGCAAATGCATCTGCATTCGGCCGGTTTGGTTTCGAGACTGTTCCGGGTCAACGACAACTACACGGTGACTCTGAACGAAAAGCTCTGCGCGCAATCGTCAAAGCTGCTGGCCGAGGAAGGCGATAAGCGGCGAGAGACGAATGTTGTTTGGAAAGGGAACCGGTCGCGGTACGAGGAGAAGGACTTGTTGAAGGGAACCGTGGCGCTCGAAAGAGAGCTGGAGGTTTCGGCCTGCGTACACGACATTCTGGGGGCGTTGACGGTGCTGCGGAAGCAGACCGTGGAGTTGGGTCAGGACTTGATTCTGCCCGTGAGCGACGGCAAGAAGTTTGTGCAGGCGCGGATTCAGGCGCAGGAGAAGGAAAGAATTCGCACGCCGGCCGGGCAGTTCAATGCGATCCGGTACGAAGCGTTTTTGTTCAACGACGTGATCTACAAGCGGGAAGCGCGGCTGTTTGTGTGGATCTCGGACGATGGGCGACGGCTGCCGGTGCAGATTCAGGTCCGGATGAAGTTCCACATTGGAACCGTGACGCTGCAATTAGATAAAGTAGAGCCATGAAATGGATTGGTCTGCTGCTGTGCCTGGGCACGGCGAGCTTTGCACAGAACCGTGCGCAACTGAGTTCGCCCGAGGGATTGGCGTTGGCGGAACGGATTGTGCAGTTGACCGAGGCTACGTCGCTGACGGCCCCGGGACTCGTGCGCGCGGCGACGCCGATTCTGGAAAATTTGAAGGAAGATTTCAAGGGGGCGCGGGTGGTGAATCGGCTGTCTTTGAGCGTGACGCAGGCTCTGCTGACGGACGCCAAAGGCTACCTGGCGCTGGCTGACGGGGTGCGGAAGCCGTTTCCGTTCCCGGAAGAGGGGCGCAAGCAGTTTGCCGAGTTGCGGGACGCGGTGAGCCGGTTAGAGAGCCATTTCCAGGCGCTGATCGAGACGACCGAGGCGCAACTGCGGGGGGCCGATCGCGACAATTTGCGGCGGTACGCCGAGGCGAACCGAACGCAGGCGGGGCCGGCGGCGGGTAAAGCGCGGGTGCTTTTTTATGGCGATTCGATTACGGACGGCTGGCGGCTGAACGAGTACTTTCCGGAGCGGGATTACGTGAACCGGGGGATCAGCGGGCAGATTACGGGCGAGATGTTGGGGCGGATGCAGGCCGATGTGATCGCGCATCGTCCGCAGGCGATGTTGTTGCTGGCGGGGACGAACGATATCGCTCGCGGCGCGGCGGTGGAGACGATTCAGAACAACCTGACGATGATCGCGGACCTGTGTGAGTTCCACAAGATCAAGGTGATTCTGGCGAGCATTTTGCCGGTGAGCGACCACCACGTGGCCGTGAATCCGCGGTTTGAAATGACGAAGGGACGGCCGCCGGCGGTGATTCGGGAGTTGAATTCCTGGATGGTGGCACTCGCGAAAAAACGGGGTTTCACGTACCTGAACTACTACGACGCGATGGTGGATTCCGGCGGCTTTTTGAAGGCCGAATTGGCTGATGACGGGCTGCATCCGAATTCGGCGGGGTATCGGGTGATGGCGCCGCTGGCGCAGGCGGCCATTGAGGGAACGGTCGCGGCAACGATTTCGCAACAGAAGAGCGGGAAGAAACGTCAAAAGTGATTATGCGGTTACTCGTCTTTTTTCTGGCGGTTGGGATGGCGGCGCAGACGCGGCTATCGGTGGAGCAGTTGCGTGGGTTTCTGAAGTCGTCGGTGGAGCTACATCAGCCGGATAAGACGGTGGCGGCATACCTGAAGAAGACCAAGCTGACCAACAAGCTTTCACCGCGGCAGTTTGAAGATTTCATCGCGATGGGCGTGGGGCCAATGACGGTGGAGGTGTTGCGGGACCTGATGGTGGCGACCAAAGAGCTGCCGGCGGCGACCCCGGTGGGCGCGGCCAAGCCGGCCACGGTCTTCATTCCCCCGCCGGAGGCTGAGGAGCAAAAGCGGGTGATTGGAGAGGCCCGGGCGTACGCGATGGGGTATTCGAAGGGCCTGCCGGACTTTTTATGCATGCAGGTGACGCGACGCTATATTGATCCTTCGGGGCTGGGCTTTTTCGGACAGTTAGACGTGATCAACGCGCGACTGAGTTATTTTGACCAGAAGGAAGACTACAAAGTGGTGAGCGTGAACGGCCGCACGGTGGATACGCCGATGCAGCGGCTGGGCGGGGCGACTTCGTCGGGGGAATTCGGGTCAATGATGAAACAGCTGTTTGAACCGGATACGATGGCGCGGTTCGAATGGCTGCGCTGGGCGACGCTACGGGGCAAACGCAATCACGTGTTTCAATACTATGTCGCGCAGCCGAACTCGCACTGGACGATCAACTATCAGGACAAGCAGCAAGTTACTCCGGGTTACCGTGGGTTGGTTTTCGTGGAGCGGGATACGCTAACCGTCACTCGGCTAAGCCTGGACGCCGATATCCCGGTGGACTTTCCGGTGCAGGAAGCCCAGACGATTCTGGACTACGACATGACGGACATCAACGGTAAGGGGTTCATGCTGCCGCTGAAAGCCGAGGTGCGGATGCGGGAGGGCAAACACTTAGTGAAGAACGAAGTGGAATTCCGGATGTACCGCAAGTTCGGGACCGATTCTACGATCACGTTCGATACCCCGGATCCATTGCCAGAGACGGCGACGAAGGAAACGGCTCCGGTCAAACCATGAATTTCAAAGCGGAACTGGTGGCCTGTTTCGGCCAACCGGTGGCGGAAAACCCGACCGGGGTGATGCAGGAGGCGGCGTTCGCGGCGGCGGGGCTTGCCTGGCGGTATCTGACGATTGAAGTGGCGCCGGAGGGCTTGGGGGACGCGGTACGCGGGGCTCGGGCGATGGGATGGCGGGGGTTCAACTGCACGATTCCGCATAAGGTGGCGGTGATTCCGTTTCTGGACGAGTTATCGCGGGAAGCGCGGATCATTGGGGCGGTGAATACGGTTCGGCGCGAGGGAAACCGGTTCATCGGAGAGAACACCGACGGGCGGGGGTTTTTCCGCGGTTTGACGCAGGACGCCGGCATGGACCCGAAGGGCAAGCGGGTGGTGCTGCTGGGGGCCGGGGGCGCGGCGCGGGCGATTGCGACCGAGTTGCTGTTGGCCGGGGTGGAAGAGATCGTGGTGGTGAACCGTTCGAGCGAGCGGTCGGCACCGATGGTGGACGATTTGAAGAAGCACGGGCCGATCCGGTTTGTGCCGTGGCGGGTATCGTACGACGTATCCCCGGAAACGGACTTGCTCGTGAACGCGACGTCGCTGGGCTTGTACCCGAACGTGGACTGGATGCCGGACGTTGACCTGAGCCGGGCGCGGTGCCTGGTTGCCGATGCCGTGTTCAATCCGCCGGTGACGAAATTTTTGGCAGCGGCGCAGGCCCGGGGGCTGCAGACGTTGGATGGGTTGACGATGCTTGTCTACCAGGGGGTGATTGGATTTGAGATGTGGACGGGGGCAAAGGCGGATGAAGCGGTGATGAAGCAAACGCTGCTGGCAGCGATGGTAAAATTGTAGAGCAATGGATTCGCGACGTAATTTTATCAGCAAGGTGGCGACCGGGCTAGCGAGCGGGGTTTCCGTGCTCGGAGCCAATGACCGGGTTCGGGTGGGCATCATCGGGGCCGGGGCCCGCGGGATGGAGATCGTCCATGCCGCGATGGCTGCGCCGAACGTGGAGATGACCGCGTTTTCCGACATTTATACCGCGCGCCTGGAAGCCGGGAAGCAGCTTGTGCCGGGGGCGAAAACCTATCTCGATTACCGCTACATGCTCGAGGATAAGAACGTCGACGCGGTTTTAATCGCGACGCCGCAGCACCTGCACTGTGAACATTTCACGGCGGCGTTGGACGCGGGCAAACACGTCTACCAAGAGAAGACGATGGCCTTTACCGTGGACCACGCCAAGCGCATGCGGGCCGCGCACCAGAAGCACAAGAAGTTAGCGGTAACGATTGGCCATCAGCACGTTTCGACCGGGATGGTGGAAGACGCGCGGACGTGGATCGGGCAGAATGCGATCGGCAAGGTGAGCATGATCGCCGCCGATATGTTCCGGAACACCCCGGCTGGAAAACCGCAGTGGTCGCGTCCGGTGTACCCGGATATGACGCCGGAAAACATCCTTTGGAACCAGTTTCAGGGGGAGGGGCCGAAGCGGGATTTTGACGCGAATCGGTACGCGAACTGGCGTTTTTACTGGGATTATTCGGGCGGGAACGTTTACGAGAACATGTGCCATCAGCTATCGATCTGGTACAAGGTTTTGAACCTGCAGATTCCGAAAGCGGTGACGATGACCGGCGGGATTTATCTGTGGAAAGACGGGCGCGAAGTGCCGGACACGATGACCGTGAGCATGGAGCATCCTGAGGATTTGATCTTCAGTTGGATTTCCGGTTTCGGCAACGGGCAGCGGGGCTTTGCCGAGGATGTTTTGGGGACGGACGGGACGATTCGACGGGCGCAACAGATCCGCTACATGCCCGAGAAGGTGAACCGGCCGCAGGGCAAAGAGATGATGGGGTTGACGAAGACAACGCCGAATGCGCACATGCTGAACTTTTTCGATGCCGTGCGCGGCGTCGCAGAACCGGCTTGCCCGGTGGAGCTAGGCTTCCGCATTTCGATTGCTTGCCGGATGGCGGTGGAGAGTTACCGCGAGGGCCGCACGATGCGCTGGGACCCGGTGAAAGAAGAGATCGTCTAAATAGGTTCGGGAGCAAGAATTGCACGCACAGATTGGAATCATTGGGGGAAGCGGGCTGTATAACATGCCCGGCTTCACCGAGAAGCAGGAAGTTACTCTGGAGACCCCGTTCGGCGCGCCGTCGGATGCGTACGTGGTGGGCAAATTGAGCGGCCGGGACGTCGCGTTTCTACCGCGGCACGGCCGAGGGCACCGGCTGACGCCGTCGGAGCTGAACTACCGCGCGAACATCATGGGGATGAAGCAGTTGGGCGTCGAACACATCATTTCCCTAAGCGCGGTGGGTTCGATGAAGCACGAGCATCATCCGACCGAGTTCGTGATTCCGGATCAGTTTTTTGATCGGACGAGTGGCCGGGCGTCTACGTTTTTCGGGGAAGGAATTGTGGCTCATGTCTCGTTTGCCGACCCGATTTGCGAGGAGCTGGCGAAGATTGTGCACGGGGCGGCTTACCATGCGGGGATTACGGCCAAGTTAGGGGGCACTTACCTTTGCATGGAGGGTCCGGCATTTTCCACGCGGGCCGAGAGCAATGTTTACCGGTCCTGGGGGATGGACGTGATCGGGATGACGAATTTGCAGGAGGCGAAGTTAGCCCGGGAAGCAGAGATCTGCTACACGACGGTAGCGATGGTGACCGATTTCGATTGCTGGCATGAAGAGCACGATGCGGTGACGGTGGACGAGATTATCAAAGTGCTGCACCAGAACGCCGAGAACGCGGCGAAGTTGGTGGCGGCCGCGGTGGCGGCGATGCCCGAAAAGGTGGTTTGTAAGTGCCACTCGGCGCTGAAGCACGCCATCATCACCGACCGGACCGCTTGGCCGGAGGCTACCAAGAAGAAGTTGGAGCTACTCATTGGCAAGTACTCCGCTTGAAGCTTTAGAATACTGCGTCCGGGGCCAGCGGGTGCCGGACGCAATGGTCGATGCTCTGGCGGCGGAGGCCGAGAGTGACGAAGGGACCCGGGTGCTGTTCCGGGATTTGATTGAACCGCTTTCGGATTCGTTCGAGCCTCGGTTGGCGGAGGCCTATGTCGACACGTTTGCGCGGTTGCTGGAGCGCGTCGCACCGGAGTTGAAAGCGGCGGCGTTGCTGCGGCGCTACCGGGCGTTAGGGACACCGACGGAGAAGCCGAAGCGGGTGGTGGTGCTTTCGCGGGTGACCCTCGGGGCCGATGTGGCCGTCGTGAGTCCGTTTCTGGCCGCGGCATTGGCGCGCTATCCGGATGCCGAGATACTGTTTGCGGGCAACGGCAAGAACTATGAACTTTTTGAAGAGCGCGTGGGGCACCTGCCGTTACAGTATGGCCGCACTTCCCTGCTCCGCGACCGGGTAGCGGTTGGTTTGGAACTGGCGGCGAAACTGGATCGGCCCGGCACGCTCGTGATGGACCCCGACAGCCGGCTTTCGCAGTTGGGTCTGCTGCCGTTCGGCCCGCCGGAGCGGTATTTGCACTTCCCTTCCCGGTCGTATCGGAGCGATTCCGACGAACCGATGGCGGCGTTGGCGTGCGCCTTTTTGCGCGAGACTCTCAACTGCGAAACGAAGCCATTTATCGCACCACCGACGACTGGATGGGTACCGCGGACGGATGTAACGATCTCGCTCGGCGTCGGCGAAAACCCAGCTAAGCGGGTCGGTGGCGATTTTGAGTTCCGGCTGGTTCAAGGGTTGCTCGATCAGGGGCACGGCGTGATGCTCGATAAAGGGGCCGGCGGCGAAGAGACGGCTCGGGTGGAGGCGCTCGAACAGCGCTGCCGGGGCCCGCTGTTTACTTGGCAGGGCGCGTTTGCCCCATTCGCCGAGGCGATTCGAGCGAGCCGGCTTTATATCGGCTACGACAGCGCGGGGCAGCACGTGGCGGCGGCGTGCGGAGTGAGGCAAATCACGATTTTTGCCGGAGCGCCGAATCGAAAGTTTTTACGGCGCTGGCAGCCTTGGGCGGAGCCGGGACTGGCTGCTTTAGTTGAGGCGGGTACCCTTTAGCAGCATTTCGAGCGTGACCACTTCCAGCGCGTTTTCGTGCGTGGCTTCGAGACGAACCGGGGAGATGACACCGGCCTCGTAGGACTGCTTCCAACGTTCGACGCAAACGCACCAGCCGTTGCCGGGCTTCAAGCCGGGGAAGCCATACTCCGGACGCGGCGTGACGAGGTCGTTCCCAATCGAAACCTGATGCTGCAAAAATTCGGCGGTGACGATGGCGCACACCGTGTGTTTGCCGAGATCCTCGGGGCCGGTGTTGCACTTGCCGTCGCGGTAAAAGCCGGTGAGCGGGTCGGTGCAGCAGGTCTGGAGCGCGGTGCCTAAAACGTTCTTGGTCATGACTCTAGTAGGGTAACATCCAGCCGCACATAAAGCGGCTTATTGATGTGCCCTTTATTCCCGGTGCGAAAGATGGAGAAGCGGCCGACGTCGGCTGTCGATGACGGGGGGGTGAAACTTCGAGCATCCGCAGCAGGTCGGGGCGGGCGCGGAACTCGGCGTCAGGGAGATGTCCGGGCAGAGGGACGGCGAGAAGCCATTCCATTTGAAATCAATGCGGGAGCAGTCAACGACGATCTGCGCGCCGTTGATCC
>JBBRIO010000192.1:0-8893 GCA_038220855.1 Bryobacterales bacterium
CCACGGCCGCCGCGAAGGCTCCGTCCGCACCGTCCGTTTCAGCGTCAAGAAAACGCTGCCCGGCGGCTTCGCCCTGGAACCTCAACAGGGTGAACTGCGTGTCGTTTACGTCGCGCTATCAACCCTGCAAAAAGAGCTCGACCAAGCCGGCAAAGCCAACGTCCTGCTCGTCGCTGGCGCAGCCATTACCGCCGAAGAGCTCCGCGACGGCCTCCGCATGGAGGACCTCGGCATGAAGCTCCGCCCCGTCCCCGGCGGCATGCAACTCGAAAGCGGCGCGGGCCTTCTCCGCGACGACCAAGTCGCTCGCGTTACCGAAACTGCCACCAAACTCGGCCTCCGTTCGGAGCCCCTGCTCACCTACCTCGCCAATAGCATGAAGATCGGCAATCGCGAGGTCCCCTACTCCCTTGTCACCGCCACCCCTGAAGTCACCGAAGGCATTCGCCTCAACGCCTGGACCATGCGGCAAACCGGCGCCAAGCCCGGCGATAAATTGCAAATGGAATACTACCAGTGGCGTCGGGAAGGCAACCTCGATACCGCCTCGGCTCTGTTCACCGTCGCGGGTGCCACCGCCATCGGCGACCGCACCATGGCCCCCGACTACCCCGGCATCAGCGACGCCGATAATGTCAGCGACTGGGACCCGCCCTTCCCCATGAACCTCGACAAAATTCGCCCGGTCGACGAGAAGTATTGGGCCGACTATCGCACCACGCCCAAGGCTTTCATCTCCATCGCGGACGGCCAGCGCATCTGGGGCTCCCGCTTCGGCAAAGTCTCCTCCGTCCGCCTTTATCCGGCGGGAGCAGGAAAAGAGCAGGCTTGGATCGCCGCCTTCCTCCCCAGCGTCGATCTCGCCAAAGACGGCCTATCGCTGCTGCCCCTCCGCGAGCAAGCCGTCGCCGCCTCGTCCGGCAGCACCGATTTCGGCATGTATTTCGGCATGTTCAGCAGCTTCGTCATGGGCTCCGCCTTTCTGCTCACGGTGTTATTTTTCCGCCTCGGCATCGAACAAAGGCTCCGAGAAATTGGCCTTTACCTCGCCGTCGGCTACTCCCGCCGCGACGTCCGCCGCATGTTCGTCCGCGAAGGCTTGGCCCTCAGTCTGGCCGGCACCTTCCTCGGTTGCTTCGGCGCTTGGCTCTATGCCAGCGGTCTGCTTTACGGCCTCCGCCACTGGTGGAACGACGCCGTCGGAACTCAGGCGCTGCAGCTTCATTTCTCGCCGGCCGCCATCCGGGCCGCGTTCTTCCCCAGCGTCCTGGGCAGCGTCCTCGTCGTCGTCATCACCCTCCGCCGCCTCCGCGGCCTCTCCCCGTGGGACCTTCTCGCCGGCCGCCAAATCGACGACCTGCCCCATACCGCCGTCCGACTCCGCTGGCTGGCCATCGGCTTCTTCGCCGGCGGCCTGGCGCTTGCCGGAGCGTCCGCGGCCGGGCGCATCGCCCCTGAGGGTGGCTTTTTCGGCGCTGGCTTCCTCCTCCTCATCGGCGGTGCGATGGGGAGCCGCGCCCTTCTCGAAATCGGCGTCGGCGGTGAGTTCAACTCCCTCGCCCGCCTCGCTTGGGCCAACGCCGGACAACGGCCCGCGAGGTCAATGATGACCATCGCCTTGATCGCCTTCGCCACCTTCCTGCTCATCTCCCTCGAAGCCTTTCGCCATCCGCCCGCCTCCGCCCTCGCCTTCGGCAAATATGGCTTCATCGGCGAAAGCCAATCGCCGCTGTACGAACAACTCGACGGGGCCGTCATGCTCCGGGTCCGTCCCGGCGAAGACGCCAGCTGCCTGAATCTCTACGCCCCGACCCGGCCAAAGGTCGTCGCCCTTCCCCCCGGTCTTGTCCCCGCTCTAGACGCCGCGCTTTCGGACGGCGTCATCCCCGCCGCCGCCGATGCCAACTCGCTCCAGTACATACTTCACAAAGCCATCGGCGACGAGATGACCCTGGACGGCGGAGCGCGCATCCGCTTCGTCGCCACGCTTCCCGGTAGCGTCTTCCAAAGCGAGGTGCTCATTGGCGAAGCGCAATTCCTTCTAGCCTTCCCCGCCGAACAAGGCTTCCGCATGATGCTGTTTGAAAAGGCACCGAACGAAAACGTCGAAGAGCTATTCTCCGACTCCGGCCTCGACGTTATGACCGTCGCGGAAAAGCTGGTTCAGTTCCTGCGGGTCGAGCACGCCTATCTCTCCACGTTCCAGGCGCTCGGCGCTCTCGGCCTGATCCTCGGCACCTTTGGCCTCGGGGCCGTGCTCCTCCGCAACGTTCTCGAACGCCGTAAGGAACTAGCCCTGCTCCGCGCCGTCGGCTTCACCGGCGTCGAAGTCGCTCAGGTCATCGTGCTCGAAAACTTGCTCCTACTTGCCTTTGGCCTCGCGGTCGGGACCCTCTGCGCCCTCGTCGCCGTCGCTCCAACGCTGTTCGAGCGCGGCCAAGCGCCCCCGCTGCTGCCGCTGATAGGGCTCGTGGGAACGGTCGCACTCACCGGCCTTCTGGCCTCCGTCCTCGCCACACGCGCCGCCCTCCGCGCCCCCCTGCTCGCCTCTTTGCGATCAGAGTAAGCTGGTTCTATGCGTACACTTCTCCTCCTCGCCGCGTCTCTGGTTCCCGCCCTTGCCGCAGACCCCAAAGTCATCGAACGCGGCCGCTATCTCGTCGAAGATGTCGGAATGTGCGCCGCCTGCCACACCCCCAAAACCGAAAAAGGTGAACCTGATGCGTCCAAATGGATGAAGGGCGCCGTGCTCGATTTCATGCCCATCGGTACCCCGCCTCCCGGGTGGCACAAGACGTCCCCGGACCTCACTTCCACGAGTAAACTGTGGGTGAAGTGGGGCGAACTCAGCATGTTGAAATACCTCTCCACGGGCCTCGGTCCGAAGGGAACGCCCGCCGGTCCGCCCATGCCGTTGTACAAATTCAACAAGGCAGACGCCGAAGCGATTCTCGAGTATTTGAAGTCACTCAAGTAAGCGCGATAGACTCGTGCGGATGATCGCACGATTTCTAATATTGGCCGCCGTCGCTTTTGTTCTGCGGGCTCAGTCGCCTCACGCGGCCCCGGTTGTCCGCGGCGGAGAATTGTTCGACAAGAACTGCACCGCCTGCCACGGAGCCCGCGCCCTCGGCGGTCGCGCCCCGAACCTCACCCGGGGCGACTGGAAATCGGGCGGCAGCGACGAAGCCATTTTGCGTAACATCGTCAAGGGAATCGCTGGCACGCAGATGCCCGCCTTCCCCATGCCCGACGAAGACGCCAAAGCGATCGTCGCCTATCTTCGTTCTCTCGAAGGCGCCAAGGCCGAAGCCCCCTTCATCGGGAACGCCGAAGCCGGTGCCGCCCTCTTCTTCGGCGCAGGCCGCTGCGGCAACTGCCACATGGTGCAAGGCCGCGGCGGACGACTCGGCCCGGACCTCACGGCCATCGCGAAAGAGCGCCGTCAGGACGATCTCCGCACTTCCCTCGCTAAGCCGAGCGAAAAGCTCCGCCAGGGTTTCCGCACCGTCGTCGTCACGCTCGCAACCGGCGCCACGATCACCGGAGTCGCCAAGAACGAAGACACCTTCTCTATTCAAGTCATGGATCGCCAGGAGAAGCTCCACCTCATCGATAAGGCCGGAGTCCGCGAGGTCCGCCAGACTCACGAAAGCCTTATGCCCGCGTCGAAGCTGACCGAAACGGAGACCAACGACGTCCTCGCCTTCCTCAAGTCGGGCCGCGTAGAACCCACCGCTTGGAAGCCCGCCGCCGATCTCAATGTCACCTGGGCCCGCCTTCAGAACGCGCCCGCCGAACCCCACAACTGGCTCACCTACTGGGGCGATGTCGCGGGCCATCACTACTCCCAACTCAAGCAAATAACGGCCGCAAACGTGGCCAACCTCCGCTCCGCGTGGTCCTATCAATTCGGCGCTTCCAACATCCAAACCGTACCCCTCGTCGTGGACGGCCTCATGTTCGTCACCGGGCCGTTGAGCAACGTCTCCGCTCTCGACGCCCGCACCGGACGCGCCATCTGGCAGTACAAACGCCCTCTTCCTGAAGTAGCCAGCCACTGCACCGTCATGACCAACCGCGGTATCGCCCTCCTCGGCGACCGCGTCTACGTCGCCACCCTCGACGCCCATCTGGTCGCCCTCGACGCCAAAACCGGCAGCGTCATCTTCGACGTCGAAGTCGAGGACTACCGAAAAGGTTTCTCGATCACCCACGCGCCCCTCGTCGTCGATAACAAGCTCGTCGTAGGCATCACGGCCGGGGAATGCGCCCTGACCGGCTATGTCTACGCCTTCGACGCCGCCTCTGGCAAGAAGCTCTGGCGCACCCACACCATCGCCCAACCCGGCGACCCCAACAGCGCTTCCTGGGCGGGCGACTCCGCCAAGTACGGCGGCGCGCCCACGTGGATGACCGGCACCTACGACCGCGAAACCAACACCGTGTTCTGGACCACGGGCAACCCCGGACCGGACTACAACGGCGCCGACCGAGCCGGCGATAACCTCTACTCCGACTCCGTCCTCGCCCTCGACCCGGCCACGGGCAAAATCAAGTGGCACTTCCAGTACACCCAACACGACGTCCACGATTGGGACGCCAACGAAACCCCGGTGCTGGTCGACGCCGTCGTCAAAGGCCAAAAGCGCAAGCTCCTCATCATGGCCAACCGCAATGCCTTTTACTACGCCATCGACCGCGTCACCGGCGAGTTCGTCAGCGGCCAGGCCTTCGCCAAACAAACCTGGGCCAAAGGCCTCGATTCCCGCGGCAAACCGATCGTTTTAGCTAATACGACACCCACCTCCGAAGGCAATTACGTCTGCCCCGATGCCCTCGGAGCTGCGAACTTTGCCGCCCCGTCTTTCAGCTCTTTAACTGGCCTCTTCTACGTCGCCGTCCGCGAAACCTGCGCCCACTATTTCACCGAAAACAAGAAGCCCGAACCCGGCCAGCCCTTCACCGGCGGCGGCCAGCGAGAGGACGAAAAGCAAGGCGAACAAGGCTTCATCCGCGCCCTCGACCCCGCCACGGGCGACATCAAGTGGAGCACCCGCATACAAACAGGCTCCCATGCCGCGGGGGTTCTATCGACGGCCGGCGGGGTCGTCTTCGCCGCGTCCAAGGATGGAAACCTGATGGCCCTCGACGCCGTCTCCGGTAAGATGCTGTGGCACTACCAAACCGGCGCTGCGATGCGTAGCTCTCCCATGTCCTACGCCGTAGATGGCAAACAGTACGTCGCCATCTCCAACGACGCCGCCCTGCTCGTCTTCAACCTCCCCTGATCAACAATGACCCGCGCCATTTACGCCGCCTTCGACGTTTTCCCCCGGGCCAAAGGATCATCAAGTCACATCGCCTCAATGGTCAAGGCCCTGCGCGGCGTCTGTGACCAAGTCACCGTCCTCTGCCTTGGGGCCCCCGGCCTACCCACCCGGCAGCAGGCCAACGGCATCACCATCCATCGCCTGCCGCCGCGCTACCCAGGCCTCCTCGCTCGCGCGACGGCGTTCGCCCAGTTCGTCGAGCACCACGCCGCGGCTGGTGCCGAACTTCTCGTCTTCCGCGATCCCTGGGGCGGAGCGCCCCTCCTCCGCGCCCTCCCCCACGTCCCGGCCATCTTCGAAGTAAACGCCCTCCCCAGTTGGGAGCTTGCCTACACCCGGCCCAGCTACGCCGACAACCCCGCCCTGCAAGCCAAAGTTGGAGATCTGGAGCGATATTGTTTAAAACAAGTTCGAGAGATTTTGTGCGTCTCCACCGTCACCGCCAAAGCCCTCGGCCGCCCCAACATCACCGTCATCCCCAACGGAGCCGCCGACTGCTTCTTCTCCGCTGACCCCGGGCCCTGCCCCATCCCCGAACTCAACTCCGGCCGCTGGTTCGGCTACGTCGGCGGCCTCCAATCCTGGCAAGGGGTCGAGCCCTTCCTGGATGCGTACCGCCGCCTCGCTCCCGACGTCCCGGAAATCCGGTTCGTCCTCATCAGCGAAGGCCGCCCTCCGCGCAAGCTTCCGGAGCGCGTCCTGTTCGCAGGACCCGTTAGCCAGACGCAGTTGCCGGCCGTCCTACGCCGCCTCGAGTTTACCGTCGCCCCTTTGCTCGAAACCGCGCGCAACACCGTTCAAGGCTGCTGCCCGGTAAAGATGGTCGAAAGCATGGCCGCCGGGGTCCCCGTCCTCGCCTCCAACCTCGCCGTGTGCCGCGAGTGGCTGCAAGACGGTTCTGAAGGCCTCCTCGTCGAACCCGGCGACCGCCGCGCCTGGATCCAAGCGCTATATAGCACTATCGTCACTCCCCAACCCTGGGGCCCCGCCGCCCGGCTGCGCGCGCAACGCGATTTCAGTTATCCTCATGTTCATCGTCAATTGCAGACCGTCTTTCAAAGAGTCCTATGGAACTAGCCCAACTTTCCCCCATCGCGCAAAGCGCCGCTAAAGCCAAAGCCATCACCGGCGAATGGGACTACCCCGGCTTCGATCAACTCCTGAAGGAACTGATCGCTTATGACAAAACAATGGATGCCCGGGTCAGCAGGCGGAAGAAATGGATGATCATCTCGATCATATTGACCGTCGCGCCCTTCATCGCCATGTTCTTTCTCCTTGAGGACTACAACGCGATCGCCCTATGCGGGCTAGGCGGGGCTGTAGCGAACCTGATTGGGAGCATTATGCTCTGGAAACGGTCGAAAGCTCTCGCCCTCCCCGAAGCAGCCCTCGAATCGGTCCATCAACTCGCCCGCCTGCTCCGCCAGGACCTCGATCCCAAAGCCAAGATCATCACCACGATCGATCTCTCCGGTCTCACCGAAAAGAAGAAGAAACTGGTCCAGCCCAAGCAATGGATCTACCTGGACCCCTGGTGCACTATGCGCTTCAAGCTCCGCGATGGCTATGTCGCCGTGGTCCGCCAAATCGACACGTTCACCGAAACCACCAAGAGCAAACGCAACTCCCGCGGCAAAACCAAAACGAAGACGAAATGGAAGAAACAGTGCCGCGTGACCGCGCGCATCATCCCGCCCGCGCCCGTCATATGGGGCAGCCCGCCGCAGGTGGACCGCGTCTGGGAGCGCGTGAAGGTGGTCGCCAAGCGCGACCTTTCCGTCGCGTGTCTCGACCGCTGGTGGGCTTACAAACAGCCTTCTAAAGCCCCCACGAAATCCCCCGAAGCGAAGGAAATTATCGGGATGTTATTCCGGCTCTGCGCCATGCGCCCCATGGAGGCAAAATGAAGTGTCAATGGCAAACCGGGCTCCTGTCGCCCGAACCCTGCGGAACGCTCGCCATGGGTAGTTGTGGCACCTGCGGTCAAGCGATTTGTATGGCCCACACCTCAATGGGGCAAGGAGGAATCGCCTGCCCCCAATGCGCCAGCGGCCAGGCTGGGTATCAGCAAAACGAAGAAACCGAACTCGCCGAAGCCCGCGGCGGCTACTTCCAGCAATACGGAAAGCCCGGCTACTTCACGAAGAAGGACGAATCGTCTCTGAACAACAAGAAGCGCGAAAAGGACGACGACTTCGAAACGTGACCACACCGCTTCTCTGGATCACAGAGCACTATCCGCCCGTCCGCGGCGGCATGGCCACCAGTTGCGCCCGCCAAGTCCGTGAACTCCGCAAAAACGGCCTCACGGTCGACGTTCTTGTGCTCAACTCCGCCGCGCTGGAAACGGTCGCCCGCGACGGCGGTACCGACTATCTTATCCCCGCCGATCACGAAGACGGGCTCGCCTCCCACCTAGCCTTTGCCACTCTAAAGGGCCCCTACGCCGTCGTCGTCGGCTTCGGCGCTTCCGGTGCCGGTTACTACGCCGTCACCTTTGCGGCTTGGCTGAACGCCGGCAGCGTCGTCCTCGTTCGCGGCAACGACCTGGATCGCGATTGGTTTCTTCCGCAAAAGAGCACCTGGCTCCAGCAAGCCTTCTCCCGAGCATCTGCCATCGGTGCCGTCACCCCCCAAAAGGTCGAACGAATCCGCCAACTTTACCCTGGAAAGCACGTCGCCTGGACGCCGAACTCAGTCGACCTTACTCGCTGGCAACTCCTCCCGTCCGAGCTTCGTAAACGCGACGAAGTTCGCGGACTCCTCCACGCGGAGGGCAAAAAGGTGATCGGTCTGTTCGGCGAACTCAAAGCGAAAAAGCGGATCCCGTGGTGGCTGGAAGCCGTCCGCGATCGCGGCCTCATGGACCAGATCTGCCTGCTCATCGTCGGCACGGTCGACCTGCCCACCGCGCTGATCCTGGAAGATCCCGCCATCGCGCCGCGCAGTCTTCGTCTGCCTTTCAGCTCCCCCGACGAGCTCCCCGCCCTTTACGGCGCCTGCGACTTCATCGCTATCCCGTCCCTATTCGAAGGCATGCCCAATGTCCTGCTCGAGGCCATGGCCTGCGGCGTTGTCCCCATCGTCTCCGACGCCGCGATTCCCTTGGGCGACGCTGGGTTCGTTTTTCCGGCCGATGACCGCGACGCCGCGGGCGAAGCCACTGCCCAAGCCATCGCCCATCCCGACCTCACCGCTCTCTCCGCCCGCGCGTCGCGGTTCGCCCGCGACAATTTCTCAGCCGAACGGGAGAGAGCGGCACTCATGGCCCTCCTCGAAATCGCCAAGCCGTGAGCTGGATCGCCTACTACGCCCCTGGCTCCGGTCTCGGCCACCTCAACCGTGGCCTCGCCGTTTGCCTCGCCCTCCGCGACTACGGCCACGACGCGCGCTTGCTCTCGAACTCCCGCTTCGCCGAACGCCTCGCCGACCTCGCCCGCTGCCCCATCGTCGGAGTCGCGCCTGAACTCGCCGAAGCCTACGTCCTCGAAGCCCGCCCCGACGTCCTCGTGATGGACACCTTCGCCCACGGCCTCCGCGGAGAGCGACCCCAAGCC
>JBBRIO010000193.1:0-8879 GCA_038220855.1 Bryobacterales bacterium
GGTGAAGCGAGAGAAGGCTGTAACCGTGAAGATATTCACGGACGACCAGGATATTGTGATCTTACTACTAGAAGATGCGGAATGAAGTTACTATTGTTAGCCTTGATGAGCGTAACGCTATGGGGACAATCGTCGGCCAAGGTGATTATGCTCCGGTATATGAAAGCCGACTCGGCGGGTCTTATCGCTCAAGCCTTTGGCGACGGGAAGGTCAATGTGCAGAGAGATCCAAGGGCGCCTATGCTCGTCCTCAATGGCCCCCTCGATCTGTTGACCGCCATCGAAAACGCAATCCAGAAAGCGGATGTGCCGGACAAACCAGCGCTCAATGTGGAATTAACGTTTTTCGTCTTGGTGGCCGGTGACACATTCGCGGCGACCGCGCTGCCCGACGAACTGACCGGGGTCGCCAAACAGGTAAAAGCTCTTTTTGGGCATCCTGCGCTCCGCCTGCTCGATTCGATCCAGGTTCGCACTCGCGATGGCAAGGGAGGAGAGGCCTCCGGGATGATGGGAAAGATGCAAGGGACCCTCCCGAGTCAATACCAGCTTCGCTTCGCCGAAGTTAGCCTCCAGGGTGCCGAGAAAGCTCGCACGGTAAGGTTGAATACCCTCAAGTTCGGAACGAAAATCGCCATCGGGACGCAGTATCTCGACACCGGAATCAATACCGACGTCGACTTCCGGGAAGGTCAAAAAATTGTGATTGGCAAATCGAGCCTCGACTCGTCCGGCACGCCGTTCTTCGTCGTAGTTAGCGGGAAAGTGGTCGACTAAGAAAACTTAGCGCAGACTTCGCGGAGTTTCTTGAACAGGGCAGGGGTCGACGTCAAAGCGTCGGCCTTTTCCTCATATTCCAGGGCAAGATAGCCGCGGTAATGGTTAGCGACCAACATCTTCGCCACGCGGTTCCAGTCCGATTCGGCCGGGCCCTTTTCGTCGGTTACCATCGCCTTCACCTGCACGTTCACCGCATGGGGAGCGATCATCTCAATTTGCTCGTAAACACGCGTCTTGAAATTCGCGGTATCCAGGTTGATCCCCACCCACGGGCTATTCACCTGCTTAACGATCTTGATGATGTTCTCGGCCTTGTCGGTAATGCCGCCATGGTTTTCCAGGCCCAGAATCACCCCGTGCTGGCCAGCATAAACCGCTGCCGGAGCCAGGATCTCCGCCACCCAATTCGAAGCATCGGCTTCGGCAACACCCTTCGGAACGGCCCCGCCGAAAACCCGAATATGGCCAGCGCCAAGCTTTGCCGCCACGTCGATCCACTTCCTCAAATTCGCCGTCTGCTCATCGCGCGCCGGGCCAGCGGGCTTCGTCAGTTCACTGCGGATGGAGATGGAATAGATCTCGATCCCGGCCGTGTAGGCGGCCCGCTTCAGCGGAATCAAAAAACTGTTTTCTGTGTTCGGAAACCAGTAGACCGTCATATCGACGCCGTCCAGATCGTTCTCCGCGGCGATGCGAACGAGGTCTTCGTATTTCAACTTGCCGCTCTTCAATTCCTCCCGGAAAGAGTACGCGCAAAGCGCTGGCCGAAGCCGAGACTTCAGCGGAGCAGAGAAGGCGGCCGGTAGGGCGGCGGCGGCGGCAAGAAGATGGCGGCGTGTAATCATGGCTTAGTCAAAGCATATCGCGAGAAGATGCGCGTCGTCGAGCCATCATATTCGGCGAATGCCTTGAAGTAGTCGCTCTGGGCCTTAACCTCGCGGAACTGCGCGTCGGCGGTCGCCAGTTCGCGCAAGTTCACGAAGAACTGGGTCGAGTCACCGAGGTCGAAACGAGCCCGCTCGGCCTCTTCCAGTTGCCTGGCCGTCACCACTTCATTGCGGACGACCGCGAGCGACTCAAACGCCGCACGCACCGCGCTGACCGCATCCTGAACATCCGCCACGACACGGTCGCGGGAAAACCGAAGCTCCGCTTCGATTTGGGCAAGTTTTGCCGTCTGCTGCATGTTCTTGCCAATCGCCTTCCGCCGCTGCGCGGGCAGTTCAAAAATCAAGCCCGACTCGACATTGTCCCCAATTTTCGTGCGGGATCCGACCCCGGCATCTTTCGAGTATTGAAAGAAAAAGTCCAATTGCGGCGCAATCTGATTGCCCGCGAAGCGCACTTCGGCCTGTTGCTGCTGCCTCTTCAGCAGTAAGCCCCGGACTTCCGGCCGCTGTTGGATTGCAAACGCCAGGTCCTCTCGAATCCGCGCCTCTTCCAGGTCGCCGGGGGGCTCTGGAATCGTCGGCAATCGATCCGCCCTAACCTGAATAGGACTCCCATCCGCCGCCCGCAGAAACAGCGAAAGCTCAATCGCCCGGTTCTGGAGATTCCGTTCGGCGCCAACGACGGCACCGCGTCGACGAAGAATCGTTTGGCGATTATCGGTCAGTTCAATGGGAGCCACGCTGCCCAGGCGAACGGTCTCCGCAATCTGCTCATTCCGAGCTTCGGCCAAGTCGAGCAAAGCCTTAGCCACCCGCAGTTGCTGGCCAGCGGCGACCCATTCCCAGTAGTCCTTTAGCGCTTCCTTAAAAAAAGTCAACCGGACCTTGTCCACCGTTGTCTCTGCCACGTCGCGTTCGATAGTCGTCGTTTGCAGGCCCGTTCGACGAGCGTCAATCGCGCGGTCCCGCAGTAAGTTGGTCCGCAAACCAACCCGATACTCGCCGGCGGACAAAGTGGCTAACTTATCTTCGGCCGGCGAGAACCTGCCGCGCCCGACTTTGTAGCCACCGTAAACGTCCGTACCCCAAGCCTGGAGCGGTTGTTCAACCAAAGCGTCGAAAGTCTCATTCCGATAGAAACCAAACTGCTCCACATCGCCCTTGGCTTTGATCTTGGTGTCGAACTCGCCCTTCGCCGAAAGCTGACCGCCCTCGGCGATCCGGCGTTCTTCCAGCACGGCAGCCAACAGGGGAAAATGCTGATTAACCGAACGAAGTACCTCTTCCGGAGTCAATGGATCAAGGGCCAGAAAGGCGAGCAAAACGAGGTTCATTTTTTATCTTTGGTGGCGTCTTTCGCTGTGCCGGGTTCAGCCATGGAAATGACCGGCGGGAAGCCGTTGAACTGGCGCCAGAGTTCGAAGCCGAGTGGGACCTGGTTCAGCAAAACCCAACCATTAGCCCGAACTCCCTGCCGAAGGTAGGTCTTCGTAGGCCACGGTTCGTCCTTCGGATCGGGCCTAATCAGAACCCGAAACTTGCCTGCGCCGTTGTCCGTAGAATCGACCAGCTGAACATGCCCGCCAAAGGTGCCGACGGCGATCGAGGGCCATCCCGCAAACTGCAGCGCGGGCCAACCTTCAAACTGAAGCCTTACCGGACGGCCCTCGCTGATCAGCGGAACATCGTTTCCGTCCATCCAAAGCTCAACCACGTCGTTGGTCGTGTTCGGCACCAGGATCGCAATCTGATCCCCTGCCTTAAGCAATTCCCCATTCTGACGCGCCACCACCCGGAAAATCTTACCATCCACCGGTGCCATCACCCGCTGTGTATTCTGCCGGGCGAGGCGAACCTCTACCTTCGTCACTTCCGCGCGCGACTTGGCGATGTCGGATTCCCCAGAGGCATGGGCCCCCCACGCTTCATCAATGCGAGAACCCGCGTCCGCATCCGTGCGCAAGAGTTCGCTATCGAGCGACAGCTTCTCGCTCTTAGCCGCGTTCAACGAATTGGTGGCGCGCTCCACATCCGCAACCTTCTGCGCGTAGTCAAGTTCAGCCAACTCTACGTTTCGAGTCGAGGTCAGCCCCTTTTTCGCCAAATTCGACTGACGTTCCTGCTGAATCTTGGCCGTCATCAACGCAGCCTTCGCCGCTTCCAAGGACTGCTGCGCCGCGCCGATCCGATCGATCGACATTTGCACCCGCGCCTTCGCCGCCGACACCCCCGTCTTCTGGCTCAACTCAAGTGCCCGGATCCGATCCTCGATCGTCTTCACCCGGCGGACCGCCGCCACCTCGGTGCCCACCATCTGATCCCGCTCTTGCGTGAGCCGTTCAATGATCGCCGGATCATTATCGGTCAGTTCCACAATCGGGTCGCCCTTCTTAACTGACGAACCCTCGACCACATGCCAACGAGCGATCCGCCCGTCCACCGGTGCCTCAATGTTCTGCTGACGCTCCTCCGGCGAAAACGCCATCACCCGGCCAGAGCCGGTGACGTTCTGCTGCCATGGGGTAATCGTCAACGCCAGCGCCACCACGATCATCAGCACGACCAGGATGCCGGCCAGGATTCGAGTAGCCCGCGGCGCATGCACCGCGTGAATCGCCAAATAGCTCGGTAACGACCGAGACGAAGAACTCATACGGGTACCTCTTGCAGGTTAATAGCACGGAGATTGCCGTTTTCAAGCACCGCCAGACGGGCGCAACGGGCGAGCAGGTCAGGGCGCTCGGTAACGCAAATCAGGGTCCAGGAAGCCGCAGGATCAAAGAGAATGCGGCAGACCTCTTCCCGCTCCTGCACCCGGTCGATCTGGTCGAGAGCGTCATCAAGGATCAGCATCCGCGGATTGCCAGCGATCGCTCGCGCAATCATCAGCCGGCTAGCCTGCACCCGCGAAAGCGGTCGCCCGCTCGGGTGGAGTTCCGTGTTCAGGCCTTGCGGTAACAACTGAATTTCGTCCAACAGCCCCACCCGATGAAGAAGATCGCGGACCTGATCAGGCGAGAGATCCTGCCCCAATCGAACGTTGTCGAGCAACGAACCCGGGAAGATTTCAATCTCCCGAACCAGCGCAACGTGACGACGAAGTTCGGCAAGAGGAAGATCCCGCAGGTCGACCCCGTCCAGGGTAATGACCCCGGCCTCGGGCTCCCGCAAACCGTACAACAGATCAGCCAAAGTGGATTTCCCACAACCATTATGTCCCACCAAGCCCAGGCTTTGACCCGCCGCGAGCTCAAAGCTGGCAATGCTCAGTTGCCGATACTTGAGTTGCCGAAACTGCAAGCTCAATGGGCCGTTCCCACTTAAGTGCCCTTCCCCGCCCTGCCTTTCCAGCGGCAGGTCAACGACGTTGCCCAACTTATCCAGCGCGGCGAGCAGGTCATAGTAGACCTCCAGATGCTTGCCGAATTTGGTAAAGCCACTCACCATCAGCGTAACAACCAGTTCGGCGGCCACCAACTGACCAAGAGTCAATTGCCGGGAGATCACCAAATACCCCCCGATGCCAAGTAGAATCGAGCTGGCAACGGCCTGCAGCGCGAAGGAACCAACAATCTGACGCAGCAGCACCGTGAAGTGCTTTTCCCGGTACTCGAGATAGTGTTCCAGCAGGTGGCGAGACTGCTCCACCGCATGAGCGGTGCCCCCCGGTGACTTAAACGCAATCAGGTGCGCGGCAATTTGCTCAAGCCACGCTTCGACCGCATACTTCGCCTTGGACTCCTTGATCGCGGTATACACGGCACCCCGCCCCAGCACGAAAATGATGAAGATCATCGAGACGATCAGAAGAAAGTCGTAGGCCAAAAGGATTGGATGATACAGCGCCACCAGCACCATCCCGATCACGGTCTGCATAAAAATCGTAAGACCGTCGATCAGCAGCGTCGCCGCCGCTTTCTGCACCGTCACAACGTCGAAAAATCGGTTGACGATCTCGGGGCCATGATACCGGTCAAACGCCTCAGCGTTCACACAAAGCAGGCGATGCGTAAAATCTTGCGCCACGCGCGCAAACACACTCCGCTGCAGCAATTCGACCACGTAAGCCCGCAGCCCATTCATCGCCGCGGAAAAACCCAGCGCTAAAAAGACGAAGAGCGTCAGAACAACCACTGGTTGCAAAACGGAGCCGAACGCAACGGTATTGACGAGCGATTGAACGGCCACCGGAACAACCAACGACAGCAGCCCAATGACAACGGAGTAAATGATGGCGACCCAAAGCGTCGACCGTTCTGCGCGAAGAAGAGCCTTCAGGCGCTGATAGGGCGACAGCGTCCGATCGGCCAGCGACTTAAGCTCTTCGAGTGGGGCCGACGGGAGCGGGACGATCCAATCGACCTCCGCCGAAGAGTTCGGCAGACCGAGCGCTTCCACCAGACTCGCCACGGGAATCCACTTGGAGGGATTGAGGGCGGTTCCGTAGCGGACGAGAGCTTTGCCAGGTTTGGCGTTGAAAATTGTGATCAGTTCGTGGTCGCCGAAACAAACGGCGGTCCAAGGTAGGGCAGGTTCTACAGCGCGAAGTACGGCGCGGAGGGGGCGTCGAACGGAGAGTTGGGACTGCTGGGAAGACGGTGAAGAGTGATCCGACATGGGCAACAAGTGCAAACATTTGAATGTCTGCATATTTTAAGAATAGGGCTTTGCGCCTCTTCCGTCAAGGGGATTGACAAACAGATTCATATGTATGAATATTTGAATATATACTATGCCTGTTCGCGACATCGCATCGAGAGAGTTAGGCAAGCTGTTCGCCGTTTTGGCGCATCCCGATCGCGTGCGCATTATCGAGGAGCTTGGCGTGGGCGAAAAGGACGTTAACTCGATCCAGGCCGTCCTGGGCGTTAGCCATTCGAGAACCTCCCAAAATCTTGCTATTCTGCGGACAAATCGCGTCGTCGTGGAACGGCGGGAGGGACGCCGCGTCCTATATCGCTTGGCCCAGCCCGAGTTGGCCAAGTGGGCACTCGATGGTTTGCGATTCATTGTAGGCGAAGCCGAGGCCTCTGGGATGCGAATGACCGCGATCGAAGAGGCCCGGCAGATTTGGGAAGGTGAGCAGACCGATGAGTTACTTCTTGCCAATCGCGATTAGCTGATTGCGATTGACGATGTAGATCGACCCATTGGCCGGCGACGGCGTCGAGTAAATGGAACTACCTAGATTCGTCTCAAACAGCAGCTTTTTCGTCCGGCCAGCCTGCATCACCACGACGTCACCGTCTTCGTCGCCAAGGTACACCTTGCCGTCGATAATGATCGGAGATCCCCAAACCGCGGCGAGCATGTCATGAACCCAAACCTGAGCTCCAGTCTTCGCATCGACACAGTGCAGGAAGCCGCTGAAGTCTGAATAGTACAGCAGACCGTCCAGATAAGCTCCGGTCGAAATCGAACGCCGAATCTTATCGTAATGCCACAGCGCGCCCGTCTTGGTGATGTCCCCCCGCTTGGTACCGTCGATCGCATACATGTGGCCCACGCCCTCCCCATGCTCCGGGTCCTGGCCGTTGGCGATATAGATGATTCCGTCTACAATAATCGGCGTAGAAATCACCTCATTCCGCGTCTTCGGCCAAACGGAGTCTTTCGGGTTCATGTCGAACTCCCACAATTTTTTCCCTGAAACCGCGTCGTAGCCCCGCAGCCAGCCGTCCCCTTGGCCGATTACGGCCTGCATCACCCCACCGATCGTGCCGACCGCCGCCGAGGACCATTGGCCATGAAGGATCCGATCACCCACCGAATTGTCTTCCCAAACCAACTTGCCCGTCTTCTTGTTGATCGCAATAATCGCCGGCGTTTTCGGCGAAGGAACATTGACGTGGCTTTCGTCCTGCCCGTTCGAGGTCGAGATAATGATCAGGTCGCCGATGATCACCGGCGAAGAATTCGACATGTTATGCGGTTGGTTGCCCAACTCCTCCATCATGTCGTAGCGCCAAAGAATATCGCCATCCTTCGGTCCCGTAAACTTTTCGTCCTTCACCCCATCATTACCATTCGCCATCCCCTTGATGTCCGCCGCAATTAGTTCGCTCCGATTCGAGACATAGTACACAATCCCGTTTTCCACTATCGGCGAAGAACACACACCTTGGTACGGCCAGTCGTTCACACGCCCAGCCGCCAGCTTTTCGTGCGTAATCTGCCAAAGAAACTCGCCGTCCGCTTCCCGGAACGCCATCAGAACGCCCCGGTCGCCCGGCTGCTTCGGGTCGCGCAGCCCTTCGTTATTGGTTCCCACCAGGACGACGCCATTAGCGACGACCGGATTCCCGTAACTCTGGGAACCGAGCGAAGACATCCAACGGATGTTCTCCTTCTTGGCATAGTCAAACTTATCCGGGACCCCCTTCATCGTGGAGACCATGTTGCGATTGGCGGCACCACCCCACATAGCCCATTCTTTGTCATCGGCAAACAGGGAGAAGACGCCCGCCACGAGCAGTGAGAGAAGAATTTTCGTACGCATATTAGTTCTTGGTTACCTTGATGTTATCGAGGGCGACTTCAACGGGCGCATCCGCATACAACCCCGGGGCCCCTTCGAGATTGGCCAGCGCCGGAGGGTCGACGCGTTCGACGGTCCATTCCGCAGGCTCCGCTTCGCCCCGCAGCCATGCTTTTCCTTGTACCTTGACACTCTTATCGGCCAGCGTCTCTACCCGCAGTTTGAGCGTGTACCAGGTGTCCCACTTCCACGAGAATTTCTTGCTCACAGTGCGAGCGGTTTCCGGCTGCCAGCTCTGCAACTCCACCTTCTCGGCGTTGCCAAACAAGATCAAGTTGTACCGCTGGGCCACCAGACCAACATCGCCCATCTGGCGCCGTTTCTGGGTCGAACGCACGTCGCCCTGAACGGTGTAGTCGGACATCTTCGTATCGCCGAAAAACACGCGCGCGCGCTTGGTAGCGGGATTATCAGCCAGCTTAACGAGCACGTGCCCCTGACCTTCCTCCTGACGCACTTCAAACTTGGTGTTGCAATTCACCCACTCCATCGGCACCTTGCCGACTTCGACCTTTTCAAAATCCCACGCCCAGTTGAGCGGCGGCACAATTCGTGCCCGGGCCGTACCCGTCACCGACCCAACCGTGGCCTTGATCAAGCCCGCTTGGGCCACCAGATCAGCCGCGGCCACCAACTTGCCGGTATCCGAGATCAGCCCCTTCAGCCCCTCA